>CAMAQW010000033.1 GCA_945860335.1 Sediminibacterium ginsengisoli
GCAGTTGAAAAGCTTAAACTTGCCATGATAAGTGGGGTAAGAGAGGAGTTGGAATCTATTGTGGATGATAGTTTAAGTTATGGTCATTCTGGTGGAGCAGTAGAAGGGAAAGCTGAGTTTGTAGAAAAAATTGCTTCTGGTAAATCAGATTTTTTAACCATTCAGCTAACGGATCAAAAAATTTCAATTACAGGCAATGTAGCGGTTGTTAGGCATCAATTATATGCAACTAATAATGACAATGGAAAACCCGGCGAAGTAAAATTAAAAATACTCCTTGTGTTTAAAAAGGGTGGAAAAGACTGGAAATTATTAGCACGCCAAGCCATAAAACTTACCTAGCTTTTTTTGCACCACTTGATTCTCTGATAATCATTTGTGGAGGCAGTATAATTTTTTCAAATTCGGTGGTAGGTCTTTTGTTTTCTATTTGCTTAATCAGTAACTCAATAGCTACCTGACCAATTTCATAGGCAGGTTGTCTAATCACTGATAAAGAGGGAGAGAGTAAGTCTGTTAAGTCAAGGTTCGAAAAACCTATCATAGCTATGTCATTAGGCACTTCTAGGTCTTTGGATTTAAAGTAACGTAGACAGTTAGTGGTGAGTTTATCTGCAGAAGCAATAACTGCACTAGGCTTATTATTATTGGCAAGTAAACTTCCTAAAGCGTTTTCAACTTCTTGATAATTCATACCGCCATGTAAGCAATACTCAATTTGTGAAGCATCAAATGCAATCTTATGATCTGTTAACGCTTGGTGGTAACCTGCAACCCTTTCTTTTGTAATGGATAAGAATTCTGACCCTGCAAGCATCGCAATATTTTGATGACCATTTTTAATGAGTTCTGACGTTGCATCATACGCCCCTTTATAATTATCAACGCCAACTTTGTGCGTGTCTAGATTTTCTACAACCCTGTCAAAAAATACAATCGGAAATCCGCGTTTGTGTAAATTAATTAAATGGTCAAGGTTTTCTGTTTCGGATGAAACGGAAATTAGAAGTCCATCAATGGATCTGGACGCTAAATATTGAAGGTTTAATATTTCCCTTTCATAGGATTCATGACTTTGGGCAATGATTACATTGTAACCTTTGTCATAGGCGATAGACTCAATACCATTAATGGCTTGCGAAAAAAAGCTATTGGCAATTTCACAAACTATAATACCAATGGACCGGCTCCTTTTTTCCTTTAAACTAAGTGCAATAGGGTTAGGTCTGTAATTGATTTGTTGGGCGTATTCTATGACTATTTTTTTGGTTTCGGGGCTAATTTCATAGCTATCCCTTAACGCACGCGAAACGGTAGACGTGGAAAGCCCGAGGGCCTTGGCAATGTCTTTAATGGTAACCGCTTCGTACTTCATAGAAAATCAAAAAAAGTGACTCGAAATTGTCCTTAACCCTAAAAATACGATAAATATCAAAGACTTAAA
Source organism: Sediminibacterium ginsengisoli (assembly GCA_945860335.1). Lineage (GTDB taxonomy): Bacteria > Bacteroidota > Bacteroidia > Chitinophagales > Chitinophagaceae > Sediminibacterium > Sediminibacterium ginsengisoli_B. Next base: position 1,445 of record CAMAQW010000033.1, read on the forward strand.
AAGTAGGCCTAAAAACCGGGAACGATTGCATAAATAAAGTCTTAAATTATGCCTATTTTTCATCATTATTTGAGTAGTCTTGAGCTACGAGAAACGCTTCACAATCAACGCATATGAAAAGAATTGTATACTTATTAGCTGCTATTATTTTAGTAGGGTTTATGACGCCTGAAAAAAAGGTTGTTTTTTTCATGATTGGTGACTCCACCATGGCAGACAAACCACTTTCGAATAATCCAGAAAGGGGATGGGGTCAGTTGTTTCCTCAATATATTTCAGACGCAGTAGATATAAAAAACTTAGCCGTTAATGGTAGGAGTACAAAAAGTTTTATCAAAGAGGGTAAATGGGATACGGTGATGAAATACATGAAAGAAGGTGATTATGTATTTATTCAGTTTGGTCACAACGATTCAAAATTAGATGACTCCATTAGATCTGCGCCAGCCAATACAATCTACAAGCAAAATTTAATTCGCTTTGTAAACGATACTAGAAAAAAAGGTGGCAATCCAATTTTATTAACACCGGTAATGCGCCGAAAATTTAATGCTTCTGGTATTTTTGTTGATCAGCATGGCGATTATCCTGGGGTGGTACGTTTTTTAGCAGACTCTATGCGTGTTCCATTAATAGACCTGCATGCATCTAGCAAAAAATTAATCGAGAATGAAGGGGTAGAAGGTTCTAAAAAAATGTTTTTATGGATCGACTCCAATCATTTTAAATTAATGCCGGTAGGTAAAAAAGATGACACCCATTTTTCTGAATATGGAGCGGCGCAAATCGCTTCACTTGTATGTGCCGAAATTTTAGAAAAACATCCAGCACTTTCAAAATATTTATTACGCTCAGCGCACAAAGAAAAATACGCCTTTGAACTACCAAAAATTTACGAGCCGCATTTCAAAAAAGATACCTTTAGTGTAGTTGCTTTTGGTGCAGTAAAAGATGGTATAACATTAAATACAGTAGCTATTAATACTGCCATTGTTGCTGCAAATAAAGTAGGTGGTGGAATTGTTCATATTCCTGCAGGACTTTGGCTAACGGGTCCAATTGTGCTGCTTGATAACGTAGAATTAAATACTGCAAAAGGGGCCCTCGTTTTATTTACAAAAGATAGAACACAGTATCCTTTAAAAGCAGCTTCTTTTGAAGGGGTTGAAGCAGCCCGTTGTCAATCGCCTATTTCAGCAACAAATGCTGTCAATATTGCTATTACAGGTCAAGGTATTTTTAATGGAGGTGGCGAAGCATGGCGCCCATTAAAAAAAGGAAAGGTAACAGAGTCGGAGTGGAAACGCTTAATTAATACAGGTGGCGTTTTAAGTGAAGACAAAACAAACTGGTACCCTTCTGCTGGTGCATTACAAGGGTCGCTCACCAATAATATTGGAAAGTTAGTAGGCGGCGCAACACTTTCATCTTTTGAACCTATTAGAGATTTCCTAAGACCTAATATGATCAGGCTCACAAATTGTTCCAATGTTTTATTGGAAGGAATAACTTTTGAAAATTCTCCAGCATGGACCATGCACATTTTGATGAGTAAGCATATCACCATCAGAAAAGTAAATGTAAAAAATCCATGGTATGGACAAAATACAGATGCACTTGATTTAGAGTCTTGTACCAATGCGCTTATTGATGGTTGTAATTTTGATACCGGTGATGATGGAATTTGTATTAAATCTGGTAGAGATGAAGAAGGCCGTAAAAGAGGAATGCCTACTAAAGATATTATTGCCATTAATACCACCGTATACCATGCACATGGAGGTTTTGTGATAGGAAGTGAAATGAGTGGTGGCGCCAATAATATTTTTGTGTCTAATTGTACATTTATTGGAACTGATATTGGTCTTCGTTTTAAAACGACAAGAGGAAGGGGCGGTATTGTAGAAAATATTTACGCTTCAAATATTACCATGCGTGATATTGTTGGAGAAGCAATACTATTTGATATGTACTATGCTGCAAAAGATCCTGTGCCATTAGAAGGTGAGAAAAAAGACATGCCAGTGATTCAAACACTGCCGGTGACAGAAGCAACACCTATTTTTAGAAACTTCTATTTTAACAATGTCTATTGTAATGGTGCCGAAAAAGCGGTTTTTGTAAGAGGCATTCCTGAAATGAATATCAGTAATTTGGTATTAAGCGACATGGTTTTTGCAACAAAAAAGGGCATCGAAATTACCGAGGGTTCAAATATTGAGTTTAACAATATTAAACTTGTAACCCAGCAAGCGAGTCCGCTAGTATATATCCAAAATAGCAGTAAACTTACTTTTAATAATTTTTCTATTGAGCCCAATATTCCGTTGGTGTTTAGCATTAATGGTGACCGTGCTCATTCAATTCATGTTAAAGGACTCAATTGGAATAATGCTATTAAAAAAGATGAATTCTTATTTGGTGCAAAAACAAATAGTATCTCGTATCAACAATAAAAATACTTCATGAAAAAGTTTTCAATACTTTGTATCGTTCTTTTTGCAAATAGTTATTTTGCCTTTGCGCAAACTGAATCTATGGCAGCTAAGGTGGCAGCTACTGCTATGGCCACTTTATGGAAAGAGCCTGTTGGCGCAGATACGGCAAAGCCAACCAAATGGACCTATGATCAAGGGGTTGTTTTACTCGGTATCGAGCGCTTGTGGATACAAACGGCAAACCCTATCTATTTTTCTTACATGCAAAAAAGCATGGATTACTTTGTATCTGAAAACGGAGATATCAAATTTTATAAAGAGCTGGACTATAACATTGACAATATCTTATGTGGTCGAATTTTATTGACCCTTTACAATGTTACCGGTCAGGTAAAATATTACAAAGCAGCCAGCTTATTAAGGGGTCAATTAAAGGGGCAGCCTCGTACAAAAGAAGGTGGCTTCTGGCATAAAAAAGTATATCCCTATCAAATGTGGCTGGATGGGCTTTATATGGGTCAGCCATTTTATACCGCATATGCTAAGCAGTTTAATGAGTCTGAAGCTTTTGATGATATTGCCAATCAATTTATTTGGATGGAAGCACATGCAAGAGATGCTAAAACCGGACTTCTATACCATGGATGGGATGAAAGTAAAGAACAAAAATGGGCAAATCCTTTAACCGGATGTTCTCCTCATTTTTGGGGAAGGGCCATGGGTTGGTATGAAATGGCCCTTGTTGATGTGCTAGAAAATTTCCCTGCTACACATCCAAAAAGAGCAGATCTAATCGCTATTTTAAAACGCCTGGTTGATGCCATTAAAAAAGTGCAAGATCCTGCAACAGGGCTTTGGTACGACATTTTAAATTTACCCAATGAAAAGGCGAATTATTTGGAAGCCTCTGCAAGTGCCATGTTTGTTTGTGCAACGGCTAAAGCGGTGCGTTTAGGTTTTTTACCAGCAAGCTATTTAGCGGTTTCTAAAAAAGGATATGATGGTATTTTAAAAAGGTTTATTAAAACAGACGAAAAGGGCTTCACCAATTTAGAAGGAACCGTGAGTGTGAGCGGGCTTGGTGGCAAACCTTATAGAGATGGCAGCTTTGCGTATTACATGTCTGAAAAAGTAATTGTAAATGATCCTAAGGGGGTGGGTGCTTTTATACAAGCGGCCAATGAAATGGAGTGGCATGCCGCAGCAAAAACGGGCAAGGGTCAGCTTTTTTTATTAGATGATTATTACAATGCCGAAAAGAAAAAAGATATTAAAGGGGTAGCATACGCATACCACTACAAGTGGCCTGAAATGTATAACAATGGGTTTTCTTTTTTAGGAAATGTAATCACTTCTAATGGACTCCGCACTGGCACACTATCCGAAGCGCCAACAACAAACAATTTAAAAAATGCTGCTGTATACATGATTGTTGACGCAGACAATGTAGCAGACAATCCTACGCCCAATTTTATGAATGATAAGGATGCGCAGGAAATTTACAATTGGGTAAAAGCGGGTGGTGTACTCGTTTTATTTCACAATGACAAACCCAATGCCGATTTTACTGCTATCAATAAGTTATCTGATTTATTTGGTATTCATTTTAATGAGGATAGCCATAATAAAGTAGTGGGAACAGATTATGTGGGTGGAAAAATTGATGTACCTGCGGGGCATCAAATCCTTAAAAATGTTCAAACCATTTATCAGAAAGAAGTTTGTTCCATCACTGTTAAGGCACCTGCTAAATCAATGTTAACAAAAGGTGATTTGGTTGTTTTTGCAACCGCCAAAATTGGTAAGGGAACTGTTTTTGCAACCGGCGATCCTTGGCTTTACAACGAATATACCGATGGAAGAAAACTTCCTGTTATGTATCAAAATGCGCAGGCTGCTAAGGATTTAGTAAATTGGTTGACATCTCAAATTCCAGTAAAAAAATAATACATTGAAAAAAGCGGGCTTATATTTTCTTGTTTTTACAGTTGCTGTTGTTGTACAATTCAATGGAGCAGCACTGTATGCGCAAGCAAAAAATAAGTCAATGATTGTGGTAGATCAGCGTGGTGGAGCAGATTTTGTTTCCATACAAGACGCCTTAAATAGTTTGCCAGATGCTGCGAGTGCGCCACGAATCATTTATATTAAAGCAGGCGTCTATAAAGAGAAATTATTTGTAGAAAAAAACTTTGTAAGTTTAGTAGGGGAGGATAAAAACACAACCATCCTAACTATTTCACTTGCCAGAGATATTTGGCGCTGCGAAAATGATGATGATTGGGGTGTTGCCACTATCAATTTGAAATCGAACGACATTGTGTTGGAAAATTTAACCATTTCCAATACCTATGGTTTCGAAAATCAAAATAATCCCGAGCCTGCACATATCAATTGCCTTAAAGACACGTTAAAACCGGTTAAAGAAGTTAGAAATAACGGGCATCAAATGGCACTTCGTAGTTTTACAACCACACGTTTGGCTGCTAAAAACTGCATTTTTAGAGCCTATGGTGGAGATACCGTGAGTCCGTGGAATACCGAAGATGGTTTCTTTTATTTCAAAGATTGTATCATGGAAGGTGGGGTGGATTTTTATTGTCCAAGGGGTTGGGCCTGGGCAGAAAATTGCACTTTTATTGCGCATGGAAATACTGCAGCAATTTGGCATGATGGCTCTAAATATGAAGATTCAAAAACAGTACTTGTGAATTGTGTGTTTGCCGGAGATCCTGGGTTTAAATTGGGCCGGTACCATAGGGACGCACAGTTTTATATTATGAATGGAAGGTTTGCAAAAGAAATGGCCGATGCGCCTATTTATTTGAATCCATCAAATCCTCAAAACGAAATTAAGTGGGGACACCGCGTTTATTTTTACAATGCAGTTAAAGAAGGTCCTTCTTATTCATGGCTTGCAAATAATTTGTCTACAGCAAAAGGGAATTTGAAGCCAGAAGATATCACCCTTTCTTGGTTGTTTGGTGGCAAATGGATGCCAGATACAACGCATGTGAATACAAAGATTTCATTGCAAAATGGAGGCGTCGATTCGGTTGCAGAAAATATGCTATTGTACCAGCGTGCTATTGGAGGTTGGCCAAAGGCGATTAATGACATTAAAGTTGATTATAAAAAATCACTTACGCCCCAAGAGCGTAAAGCGGTTATAGCTGATTCACTTAAGAACGATCCAACAATAGACAACAGCGCAACGACAAAAGAAATTAGATACCTCGTTACAGCGTATAAAAAAACAAAAAATAGCAAATATTTAAATGCTGCCGAAAAAGGAATAGTCTACTTATTAAAGGCGCAATATCCTACAGGTGGTTGGCCTCAATACTATCCGGATTTTTCATCTTACCGTGGTCAAATCACCTACAATGACGACGCTATGGTAAATGTGTTAAACATCATGCAGGACATTACTGAAGGTGCAAAAAACTTTGATGTGGTGCAGCCAATGTTTATTCAAAAAGCAAAGGATGCCATTGAATATGGTATAGGTTGCATTTTAAGAACACAAATTAAAGTGGATGGAACATTAACGGCATGGTGTGCGCAGTATAACAGAAATACATTGCAACCAGAAATGGCAAGAAAATTTGAATTGGCGTCTATCAGCGGACAGGAGTCAGTGGGTATTCTTAAATTCTTGATGCGTCAAAAAAATCCATCATCAGAAATTATAGCAGCAGTTGAGGCAGCTGTCAACTGGTTGGAGTCTGTAAAAATAAAAGGCTTTAAATATGTTGATGTTGACGCGCCAAATGAACCGAATGGGAAAGATAGGGTGATTTTACCTGATACGAATAGTACTATTTGGGCAAGGTTTTATGAAATCGGAAGTAATCGTCCGTTTTTTAGTGGACGTGATAGTGATAAAAAATACGATTTACGCCAAATTGAAGTGGAGCGCCGTACAGGTTACGGTTGGTATGGAACATGGCCAGCTACACTACTGCTCGTTGATTATCCTAAATGGCTTCAAAAAATAAACAAGACTAATTGATACATGATGTTGAATAAAAAAACATACGCGACCATAACTACTGATAATGTAGATGCTCTGTTTGTACTCCCTGAAAAAGTAGTACAGTTTGGTACTGGGGTACTATTACGTGGATTACCTGATTATTTTATTGATAAAGCCAATAAGTTAGGTGTATTTAATGGTAGGATTGTAGTTGTAAAATCTACAGATCAAGGCGGTACAGATGCTTATGCAGCGCAAGATGCTTTATATACCATACTTGAAAAAGGAATTGAAAACGGGTTACCTATAGAGCGCACAACCATTAATGCTTCTATTAGCAGGGTCGTATCTGCAAAAACCGAGTGGCAGTCTGTTTTTGATTGTGCCGCCAATCCTGATATTCAAATTGTTATTTCTAATACAACAGAGGTAGGTATCACACTTGTTGCTTCCGATGCGGCTTCTTTATTTCCGGAATCGTTTCCAGGTAAACTCTTACATTTTTTAATGGAGCGTTACCGTGTCTTTAATGGCTCAACGGAATCTGGATTGGTTATTATTCCAACCGAACTTATCAGTGACAATGGTATCAAGCTTAAAGAAATTGTAATTGAATTAGCGAAATTAAAAGGTTTGGATGAGGCGTTTATTAATTGGGTTAATACCGCCAATGATTTTTGTAGTTCATTGGTAGATTGTATTGTACCTGGCAAATTACCTGCTAATGAGCAGGATAAGTTTGAACAAAAAGTGGGCTATCAAGATAATTTAGCAATTATGTCGGAGCCATACCGCTTATGGGCTATCGAAACGGCAAATCAAAAAACAGCATCTATTTTATCTTTTGCAGCTGCAGATGCAAGGGTTATTTTAGCGCCAAGTATTAATAAGTACAAAGAAATAAAATTACGCTTACTTAATGCTACCCACTCACTTTGTTGTGGCTTTGCTATTTTAAGTGAATTTTTAACGGTGCGAGATGCGTTAAATGATAAAACCTTTAAGGATTTTTTATCTTCTATGTTATTAGATGAAATTGTTCCGCTCGTAGCAGAAGGCGATATTACAATGGAAGAGGCGCGCAGTTTTGCACTGCAGGTAGTTGACCGTTTTTCAAATCAAAGCATTGAGCATTTGTGGGTAAATATAGCCGTGCAATACACTGCTAAAATGCAAATGCGCGTAGTGCCTTTAGTAGATAAATATGTGAAGCGTTATAGCAAAGCGCCAACGCTAATATCATTTGGTTTTGCGGCGTTTTTATTGTTTATGAAATCTAAAAATGACCCCGGTGCTATAGACGCTTTGGCTTCAAAAACTACAATGGTAGCATCTGATGTTTTTGACAAGCAAGTTTTTGATTGTATAGATAAAATGGACGCTAGTTCTATTAAAAACGTACTAGTTTCTTTGTTGAATAAATAAGCATATGACAAATCAGAATTATAAAGTAATTAAGGTTCATCCAAACGATAATGTGATTGTTGCCCTAGAAGACATTCCAGCAGGCGCAATTATAATATATGAAAATGAAACCTATCAGATAGTAGATGATATAGCAGCAAAGCATAAATTTTACCAGTCTGATATGCAGCCTGGTGATGCTGTTACTATGTATGGTGTTCTTGTAGGAAAAGTTCAAATACCTGTTACTGCTGGTATGCGCATGACCACTACTAATTTGCATCATGCTGCAGAGCCCTACTCATTTAGGCCCTATAATTACACATGGACCCCACCTAATGTTGATGCGTATAAAAACAAAACATTTTTAGGCTATCACCGTTCTGATGGAACAGTGGGTACCGCTAATTATTGGTTATTTATTCCTACTGTTTTTTGTGAAAACAGAAATTTAGACGTTATACGTGAAGCGCTTCATAACGAGCTTGGCTATGCGGTAACGCACAAGTATAAATCATTTACAAAACAGTTGTTGGCGGCTTATGAAGCTGGTGAGCCGGTACAAAATTTTAATGCAAGCGAACTAATAGCAACTCAAAAAGAATCGCGTGTTTTTAAAAATATTGACGGCGTAAAATTTCTAAATCACCAAGGTGGGTGTGGTGGTACAAGGGGTGATGCAGCTATCTTAAGTAAACTACTTGCTGCTTATGCCGATCATCCGAATGTGGCAGGTATCACTGTATTAAGTTTGGGCTGTCAAAATTTGCAATTGCAAGATTTAGAAAATGACATTAAACTACGCAATCCAAATTTTGATAAGCCACTTTATATTTTTGAACAGCAAAATGCTGGAACGGAAGAAGATTTAATTTATGGCGCTATCAAAAAAACTTTTGAAGGGTTAATTGAGGCAAATAAAATAGAAAGAAAACCAGCAGGCCTGGATAAATTAACCGTTGGTGTAAAATGTGGTGGTAGTGATGGATTTAGTGGCATCTCTGCAAACCCTGCCGTTGGTTATTGTAGTGATTTACTCGTGGCACTTGGAGCCAAAGTATTGTTGGCAGAGTTTCCAGAATTATGTGGGGTAGAACAGGAATTAATTGACCGCACCGTAAATCCGGATGCTGCACACAAGTTTATTAAACTCATGGGTGCCTATAGCGCAGCTGCCATTGCTGCTGGGTCGGGGTTTCACATGAATCCTTCTCCAGGAAATATTAAAGATGGACTAATAACAGACGCTATTAAGTCTGCGGGGGCGGCAAAAAAAGGGGGATCATCTCCGGTGGTTGATGTGCTTGATTATACAGAGCCAGCCACCAAGCCAGGACTCAATTTAGTGTGCACGCCTGGTAATGATGTAGAAGCTACAACAGGAAAAGCAGCAAGTGGCGCAACACTTATTTTATTTACGACCGGACTTGGTACGCCAACAGGTAACCCTGTTTGCCCTACCATCAAAGTATCTACCAATGCCGCCTTAACAAAGCGCATGAATGACATTATAGATATTGATACCAGCCCAATCATTGCTGGAGAAAAAACAATTCCAGAAATGGGGAAAATGATTTTAGATTATTGTATAAAAGCAGCTAGTGGTGAAATTATACCAAAGGCAGTATTGTTAAACCAAGACGATTTTATTCCATGGAAACGTGGAGTGAGTTTATAATTTAAATTAGAAAGAGATGGGTAAGTTATTTATGGGTGAAGATTTTTTGTTACAAACAAAAACAGCGGAGTTATTATATAATGAGTACGCTAAACAAATGCCAATTATCGATTACCATTGTCATTTGTCACCACAGCAAATTGCTGAAGACATTAAGTTTGAGAATTTAACCCAGGCTTGGTTATACGGCGATCATTACAAGTGGAGAGCTATGCGCACAAGTGGTGTTGATGAATCTTATTGTACGGGTAATAAATCCGATTATGAAAAATTTGAAAAATGGGCAGCTACGGTGCCATATACCATGCGTAATCCGCTGTATCATTGGACGCATTTAGAGTTAAAAAGATATTTTGACATCCATGAAATTCTAGATCCAAGTTCTGCAAAATCTATTTATGACAATGCAAGTGCGCAAATTCAAACAGATGCATTTAGTATCAAAAACTTGATCCGTAAAATGAATGTGAAAGTCATTTGTACAACAGATGATCCTATCGATTCATTAGAATACCATAAAATGCTTGCAGAGAGTAATTTTGAGGTAAAAATCAAGCCTGCTTTTAGGCCTGATAAAGCAATGGAAGTTGTTAGTGCTGCTAATTTTATTGCCTATGTAAAAAAATTAGAGGCTATCACCAATTTGTCTGTTTCTTCATTTGAAGATTATTTATTTGCACTTCAAAACCGCCCCGACTTTTTTGCTTCGATGGGTTGTTCGGTGAGTGATCATGGACTTGAAGAGATTTATGTAGAAGATTTTACAGGTCAGAAAATTGAAACCATATTTTCAAAAGTGTATGGCGGCAAAGAGTTAAACTTATTAGAGCAGCGTAAGTTTAAAAGCTGTATGTTGCTTCACTTTGCAGAATGGGATTGGGAAAAAGGTTGGGTGCAACAATATCATTTAGGTGCACTACGTAACAACAATTCACGGATGCTATCTAAACTAGGTCCGGATACAGGATGGGATAGTATTGGTGATTTTTCTCAAGCAGCAGCACTTTCTAAATTTTTAAATAAGCTAGATAGTGAAGATAAATTAGCAAAAACCATCATCTACAATTTAAACCCTGCCGACAATGAACTCATGGCTTCTATGATTGGCAACTTCAATGATGGGTCTGTAACAGGTAAAATACAGTTTGGTAGTGGCTGGTGGTTTTTGGACCAAAAGGATGGTATTATAAAACAATTGAATGCATTAAGCAATATGGGACTCGTGAGTAGGTTTGTAGGTATGCTTACCGATTCTAGAAGTTTTCTTTCATTTCCTAGACACGAATATTTTAGACGCATATTGTGTAATTTATTTGGTGATGAAATTGAGCATGGCGAATTACCAAACGACACCAAGTGGGTAGGTCAAATCATCCAAGACATTTGTTACAACAATGCAAATGACTATTTTGGATGGAAAGACAAATAATCGACTTTATTATTTCATTTCATGTTATCTTGTAAGTTAAACGGGTAAGCTATTTGTATGAAAAAAGTATTTTGTTTTGGTGAGATCTTGCTTCGAATGTCGCCCGTATTAGACCAGGCCTGGATTAATCATGCAAGTATG
>CAMAQW010000034.1 GCA_945860335.1 Sediminibacterium ginsengisoli
AAATGGTGGCTGGGTGCGGCAGCAAAATTTATTCATTCTAATTATGGACAGTACCGCTCCTCTGCACTTGCTGTAGACGCTTCCCTTACTTATTTTGATGAATCGTCAGGATTGCAAGCAGGTGTTGTGATTGCAAATATGGGAACGCAACTAAATGCCTATGCAGGTGCTGTTAAAGAAGAACTTCCTTTTGAAATAAATGCAGGTATTTCTAAAAAATTAGCAGAGGCACCACTTCAATTTTCACTCACACTACAACAACTTCAACGCTTTAATTTACTCGGATTAGATACTAGTTTTATTATTTCTGAGTTTGGAAAAAAATATTCAACATTTGATAAGATGATGTCGCATGTGGTGTTGGGTGCGCAGCTAACACTAAGCGATAATATTAATTGCAACCTAGGTTACAATCTGCTCCGCAGACAGTCTTTAAATGGATACAATATCACCAATGGATTAAATGGTGTAACATTTGGCGTAGGAGTATTGATGGATAAACTGCATATCAATTATGCTACTGGGTTTTACCAGCGCAATATGTTTCATCAATTGTCGCTCAACTTTAATTTTGTCAATAAAGCACTCTAATTAAAACGCTTTATTCAACCCTCATTATTTAGTTCCACCTTTTTTTGGTAGCACTGCTTTTGGTTTGTCACCCGCTTTATCTTGGGGCTTGTCTTGCGGTTTAGTTACCACAGCAGGCGGTGGCGGTGTTTGTTTTTTAGGATCGGTAGGTTTTGGATCAGTAACTGGTTTTGTGTCGGTTGCTTTTTGCGACTCTGGTGCAATGTCTTCGGCTTTTATGTTTTGCGTTACTTCATAATCCTCTGCAGTACCCGTACCTAGGTCTTCACTTTCGGCACCTAAAACAGGCGGCGTGTTATTTAAATAATCCAGCATGATTTCATTTTCAATCATATCCGGTTTGCTAAATGTGAGTTTGGTATCTATGCCACAGTTGGCGTCTGCGGCAGCTTTGCCAAAGAAGTAACCCCAAATAGGTAATACAGCTCTACCACCTTGCCCCCATGCACTTTCTTTATTAAAATGTATAAAACGGTCATCGGCACCAACCCATCCGCCTGCAATAAGTTGAGGGGTATAACCAAAAAACCAGCCATCACTGTTTTCGTTGGTGGTTCCTGTTTTTCCTGCAATGGCCATGTCCGGCACATAACTCCACATGCCACGTCCGGTTCCAGCGCGCATCACACCCTCCATCATTTTAGCAACAGAGTATGCAGTAACCTCACTAATAATTTCTTTTCTTTTTGGTGTAAAAGTAGCAAGTACATTGCCGTTTCTATCTTCTATGCGCGTAATGTACATAGGCTTTACATTAAAGCCTTTTCCCGGAAACATGCTGTAGCTCTGCATCATTTCAAACAATGAAATTTCACAAGAACCTAGTGCAATAGAAGGGTATGGGTCAATGTTAGCAGTAATGTCGGTGCGCTTTAAAAATTCAACCAAACGTTTAGCACTGTTATTGCCTTCTGTGTCTAATTGTTTTAAAATATACGCCGACGCACAGTTGCGTGATTGAGCAAGCGCCGCAGCCATTGGCATAGACTGACCTGTACAAGATTTACCAGTAGCAGGTACCAGCCCATAGCTACCAAAACTTTGTTGTTGGTCATATACCGTTGTGTTGGGTGTAAAGCCAGCTTCTTCAATCGCTAAACTATAAAGTAGTGGCTTCATGGTAGAGCCCACTTGTCTTTTGGTATTGACATTTACGTGATCGTATTTGAAACTTTTAAATCCAATGCCACCTACCCATGCTTTTACTTCACCGGTTAAAGGGTCCATTACCATAAAGCCGGCTTGTAACATTTGACGGTGGTACTTGATAGAATCATACGGTGTCATCACCGTATCTTTTTCACGCGCATCATTCCATGCAAAAATGCGCATGTTTACTTTTTCGGAAAATGTTTTTTTAATTTCTTCTTCGTCAAGTCCTTCGTTTTGCAAATTGCGCCAACGGTCCGATTGCTTCATTGAATTTTGCAACACATTTTCGTATCCTTTCCAAATACTGCCGTCTTTAATATTGGCTTGTGTGTTAAATATTTTTTGGAGGTAGTTCATGTGCTTGCCCACAGCTTCCTCGGCATACTGTTGCATGCGTGGGTTAATGGTGGTATAAATTTTTAAACCATCGCGGTAAAGGTTGTAATTGTCGCCATTTTGTTTGGTGTTTTCTTTGCACCATTTTTTTAATTCTTCACCAAGTATCATTCTAAAGTAAGGGCCCAATCCTGCCGACTCATCTAATTTTTTATAATTGAGCTCGATAGGGGTTAGTTTTAATTTTGCAGCTTCTGCTTCTGGCAAATAATTGTTACGCACCATTTGACTAAGTACCGTGTTGCGTCTATCAAGTGCTAATTTTGGATTGCGTCGAGGATTGTAAAGGGTACTTCCTTTTAACATACCAATAAGTACCGCCGACTCTTGTACATTTAAGCGGTCTGGTTCTTTTTGAAAAAATGTTTTAGCAGCGTTTCTAATACCAAATACGTTATCTCCAAATGCAACCGTGTTTAAATAGAGGGTGATAATTTCATCTTTGGTAAAATTTCTTTCGAGTTTAACTGCAATGAGTGATTCTTTAATTTTCTGAATCATCCGAAGTAAAATATTACTCGTGCTCCAGTTATTGGTAAATAAATTTTTAGCCGTTTGCATGGTAATGGTACTGGCGCCACCTTCACTTCCTAAAAAAAATAAGGCCCTACCCAATGAGCGTGGGTCAATACCTTTATGGTCATAAAAACGTTCGTCTTCTGTGGCTACAAGGGCGTTTACCACATGCTTACTAATATCTTTGTATTGTACGTTAATACGGTCTTCTAAGTAAAACTTACCCATGAGTGTACCGTCCTGTGCATACACCTGACTTGCAAGTGATGCTGTTGGATTTTCGATATCATCGATAGAAGGCATGCTGCCCAGCCATCCAAAATTAATCATCAGTAAAAACACACCTAGGCCACCTAAGCTCCAAAAAAAGATGCGCCAAAAGACACGAACAGGTTTTGACATTTCCATAATAAATCTATTTAGTACAAACCGCCTTCTTCTTTTTTAGCAGGCTGTTTATTAATTTCTTTTTCTATTTTTTCTCTTTGCTTTAATACCTCAAGAACTTCTGCTGCTTTTTTAGCAATAGCAGTACCTGGGTAATTGGCAGTAATTTTATTTAATTTTTGGGTAGCAGCACTATCTTCTTTGTTTTTCATGAGTAGGGCAGCTTCCATAAATAAAAACTGCGGCGCCCAAATGTCTTTACCAAATTTGCTTGTTACTTCTTCTTTTAATGCAAGTGCTTTTTCATATTCACCTTTACTAAAATATTCATAAATCATATTGTAGCTAAGATCGGCACTGCTTGCGGTAGGAGTAGTGGCTGGTTCTTTTTTTGTAAGGAGTTTACTACTCGGAAATTTTACTTGAAAAAGATTTTGTACCGAATCAGCTCTCGTTTGATTGCCTATAACACGGTAGCAAAGTGCTAAGTTGTGGTATGCAATGTCTAATGAAGTATTGGTTGCAAATTTGCTTGTATAAAAACTATAGGCGTCAATGGCAGAAGGGTAATCCGATAAGGTTAACTGAAAAATTTGTGCATTGTCAAGTAGTGCCTTAGCCCATTTTTCATTGGAAGCTTCTAATTGTTTAGGTCCTGTAGGAATAGATTCTGCTAAGGCGTCGTAACTAATAGCGCTGCTGCTATCTTTACTTGCAACATCTGAAGTGGCAGCGGTAACATTTATATTACTAACACCAATGGCGGCATCAAGTGCTGCTTGTCTTCTCCAGTTGTCGAGGTTTTGTCTATTACCCCAGGTTGTTTTAAAGGTTGTAAGTCCATTAGACCTCTGGGTTTTATTTAAAAAATAAAAATCGGTATTGGCGCTGCTGCTAAACATATCAAAACTTGCGCCTGCATTTGGGTCTACTATTTTATCGGTGCCAGTATCCTCTTTTTCTTTCCGTAATTGTTTGTACAGTTTTCTTAAAAATACAGTTCGCTCAATTTCTGGAAGTGCCGCAATTTTTTGTAAGCTATCTTCTAGTTCTATGATTGTTAAATTGGCATTGATGAGTTGAAGTGCTGGCTTTCTGGTTTCAATTTTTTCTTTATTGATGGCTTCTGCATTTTGCAGATTTACACTATCGTAATATTTAAAAGCGGCGCCATATTTTTTTTGATCGTAGTTGATGTCGCCAAGTAGTACAAATGATTTTTGTTTTTGCAATTCGTTATCGCCACTATTTTTGATGCTTTCTAATAAATATTTTTGTGTAAGGTCATAATTCTTTTTCGAAAGCTCAATAGAAGCTGCTGCAAAATAAATAACGTCTTTGTAAGCTTCGTATTTATCTCTTTTAGCCATTACTAAGAGCGCTTTACTATCTGCACCGGTAGTTGCTGCGAGTCTATTGAGCGCAACGTTGGCGTAAATTTCTAGGTAAGGGTCCTGCGCAGCATCAATAGATATTTGATAGTATTGTTGAGCCTGTTTGTTAAGACCCGCTTTTTCAAATAGCTGGGCTGTTAGGTAGGCTTTTCTTGATTTTTCTTTTCTATTTTCTGCAAACGGAATTGTTTTTGCTAAAAAAATAGCCGCTTGTTCGTAGCGTTCTCCTTTATAATTGCTGTAGGCTGTTAATTCATCGAGGGCAGGAATAAGCCTTGCCGGGAAAATTTTATCTGTTCTTAATAAAGCCATTAAACCAGCAGCCTCCGATTGTTTATTTTGCTCGAGGTAGGTTCTTATCATCCATAAAAAGCTTTCGTTTCTGCTTGGTAGGGTTGTTGTTACCTTTTTCCAAATATTTCTTTTTTCATTGGTTGAAATGGTAAAAACGCCACCCGTATTACTGATATTACTTCCAATGGGAATATCATTGCCTTCATCTTTTGGAGCAAACGCATAATTGACATACTTAAAAACACCCATGGCCGAATCATAATCTTGACGGTGTAAATAAGCTTTCCCTAAAATGATGTATAAATTATCTACCCAATCACTTCGTAAATCATGTAATAAAATACCAGCCGTACATTTATAAATGATGGTGTCGATTTCGTCTTTGGCGGTGGTTTCTAAACTATATGGATAAAAGGGGAGTAGCGCTGCGTAGTTTTCTATTTGCTTTTCGGTGGCCCTTTCAATAATACCATTTAGGCGCATCGTGGCGTTAAAAACGTAGTTGTACCTCGTAACCGTATTGTTAAAAATTCGTTTGGGTAACCTAAAACCTTTTTCACCCGTTTTTTCGGCGGGGAGCAACCTTTCGGTGTAGGGTTTATTTTTTTGCAAACTTATGCCCGTATAGGGTTGGGCAACGAGTTCTTGTGCCAGCCCAACCATTAAAATAAATACCAGTACATAGGTTTTCATGAATCTTAAAAATAGGACTTAAAAATACATTTATTTCTGTTTTGAGGGCTTAATAAAACAACTTTAAGGGCTACCTTTATACTTATTTAACAATATGGAGCCGATACCTACTAAAAATGAGCCCACACGCCTTGGTACACATTACCGTTTGGTGGTAATGGATGATGATACTTTTGAGGAAGTGGTTACGCTTAAACTGTCTCGAACCAGTGTATATATTGGTCTGAGTTCTCTGTTTGTATTATTAATTGGCATCACCATTGTTTTTATTGCATTTACACCACTCAAGTATTACATCCCCGGATATGGCACGCGTGAAGGCCGTGCGGCACTTCAAAATTTAAAAATAAGAACCGATTCTTTGGAGCAGGTGATTCGGTACAACGAACAATATTTTAATAGCATTAAAAAAGTAATGGAAGGAACGGATAAAGGGATGCAGTTAGATACTGTTCCACTCAACATTCCAAAGGCAGAAGTAATTCAAGATTAAAAATTGCAAGATTAAATTATACGATGCCAGAGCAAAATCAAAATTCTTTTTTGGGATATGCTAGTGTAGCAAAGCAACTTTTAGTGGCGTTCGCATTTGCCGCCTTCGGCGGCAAATGGCTGGATCTCAAATTTTTTTCTCAAACCCCCATATTTATCTGGATACTTCCTTTACTTGTAGGAATAGGAATGATTGTAAAAGTGATCAAAGACACCGATAGTAAAACGGGCGCAAACAAAAACTCCGATAATAAATCAGATACAAAAAAATAAACCAAAACAAAGATGGCTAAATTTAGTAATTCAGAATTTAAACTGCTATACCCCATTACTGGGCTTTTTGTTTTTGTAACCTGGATGGTTCATTTAGGCGAGCAGGAACTTATCAAATATAAATTTGTTCCTTCCGTTATCAATGCGGCTAATTTATTACTCTTTGCACTTACGCTTTTGGGTTTATTGGCTCTTATTAGTGCTGCTAAAGATCCTAACCCCAATGTACTTGTTCGAACCGTCATGGCGTTTATGGGGTTTCGTTTATTAGGACTTGCTGTTATACTTGTTTCCTATATTAAAATGTCAGGCGCAGCTATCAGTCCTCGCTCTGTGTATGCCGGATTGGCGCTCTATCCACTGTATACCTGGCTTGAAATCAAACTCTTTTTAAAATTGAACGTTAAAAAATAATGCCCATCAACGAGCATCCGATGCAGGCCTTGGCTGGTTTTTTACCTGACAAAAGTTTTGAGCAGGTGCTCGCGTATTTGCATGAATACCGGGTGCATTTAACCATTACCAAACAGCGTAAATCGGTACTTGGTGATTACCGTCATCCGGGTAGGGGTGCCAACCACCGCATTAGCATCAATGGCAATTTAAATAAGTACGAATTTCTCATTACGTTTTTACACGAGCTTGCCCATTTATTAACTTTCGAAAAATTTAGTAACCGTGTAGAAGCGCATGGTAAAGAATGGAAATTTTGTTACGGGCAGTTGTTGCAGCATTTTGTTGCGCAACAAATTTTCCCGCCCGATATAGAAAAAGTACTTCAAAAATCTATTTTAAATCCAGCGGCTACGGCTGGTGGGGAAACCGAATTATTAATGGTACTGCGTGGTTATAACGAAAAGCAAAAGCCCGGATACGCTTTGGTAGCAGGTGTTGCAGAGGGTTCGTTATTTGTAACAGACAATGGCCGCGTATTTTGTAAAGGGCCATTACGCCGCAAGCGTTACGAATGCACCGAGGTTAAAACAGGACTTCGATATACGTTTAGCGCGCTCTCAGAAGTAAAGCCTATTTCAAATCCGCAATAAATAGCAACAGGATTCCACGCGCAATAAAATCAGGTGTGATGCATGCGCATAAAAAAGCCCCCAACAGGTTGGAGGCTTTTAAAAGTATTTTTACAAATCAAATTATGCAACTGCTTTTTTAACAAGGTCGGCAGCTTCGCTTAACTGAATAGCTGATTGAACTTTAAGTCCGCTCTCATCAATTAATTTTTTAGCTTCTACCGCGTTGGTTCCTTGTAAACGCACAATGATTGGAATATTGATATTGCCTAATTTGTTAAAGGCTTCAATTACACCAGCAGCAACACGGTCACAACGAACGATACCGCCAAAGATGTTAATTAAAATAGCTTTTACATTTGGGTCTTTCATGATAATTCTAAAACCTGCTTCTACGGTTTGTGCATTTGCAGTACCGCCTACGTCCAAAAAGTTAGCTGGCTCACCACCACTTAACTTAATCATATCCATTGTAGCCATTGCAAGTCCAGCACCGTTTACCATACAACCTACGTTACCGTCAAGCTTCACAAAGTTTAGGTTAAACTCGCCCGCTTCTACTTCGGTAGGGTCTTCTTCAGATACATCACGCATTGCGAGTAAATCGGCGTGGCGCATGAGTGCGTTGTCATCAATATTCATTTTACAATCCACCGCAATGATTTTTTCATCCGATGTTTTGAAAAGTGGATTGATTTCAAGCATACCGCAATCTAGATTTACGTATGCATTATAAAGGTTGGTTACAAACTTTACGCAGTTTTTAAATGCGTCACCAGATAGGCCTAGGTTAAAGGCAATTTTACGTGCCTGGAAACCTTGTAAGCCACCACCTGGGTGTACCCACTCTTTAAATATTTTTTCTGGCGTATTGTGTGCTACTTCTTCAATGTCCATACCACCTTCGGTACTGTACATCACAACATTCATACCTTTTGCACGGTCTAATAAAATAGACAAGTAAAATTCTTTTACTTCGTTAGGGCCAGGATAGTATACGTCTTGTGCAATTAAAATTTTATTAACGACTTTACCAGCTGCACCTGTTTGAATAGTAACTAATGTACCGCCTAATAAATTGTCAGCAATTCTTTTTACGTCTTCTTCGTTTTTAGCAACTGCTACACCACGCTGTTCTTTTCCTTCAATACTACCTTTACCTCTACCACCTGCGTGAATTTGGGCTTTAATAACCGCAAAATTATTGCCAGTTTGTTCCTTTAAAGTTGCATAGGCCGCAGCTGCTGCGTCTACTGTTTCTACCGCTACACCTTCCTGTACGGGTACGTTGTACTTTTTTAGAAGTTCTTTAGCTTGGTACTCATGAAGATTCATACAAAAAATTTTTGCGAAGATAAGCGAAACGGCTTTACTTTAAAACCCTTAATTTTACCTTAATTATTCGCATAAACACTTAAAATTCAATACAATTATGAAAAAAGTATCCTTTTTCCTATTAGGAGCCGCATTTTTAGCGAGTTCTTTGGCTTTTGTAGCCCCAAAAAATCCAAAAGCACCTATCACCCTAGCTGTTCAGTCAGATAAGAGCAGGGTAGACTTTATTGGCTCTAAAGCAGCCGATTTTCACACAGGTACCTTTGCTGTAAAAGGTGGAAGCGTTCAAGTAGAAGGTGGTAAATTAGTAGGTGGTTCTTTTGTAATTGACCTTGCTAATTTAAAAGTAACGGATGCTGCTGGTGAAAGATTAGCGGGTCACTTAAAAAGCGCTGACTTTTTTGACGTTGCTAAATTTGGTGAAGCAACTTACACCATTTCTTCGGTAGATTATTCTAGCGCAACAGCTTGTACGATCAACGGTACCTTAAACATTAAAGGTGTTGGTGTTCCAGTAAGCTTCGCTTCAAATATCAGAAGCGCTTCTGAAAAAGGACTATTTGGTCAAGCTTTTTTTAGCCTTGATCGTACTTTATTAGGTATTGCATATGCAGGTCCTTCTAAAGACGTTCAAATTGCCGTGCATTTATTTGCTAAATAATATTCACACCCCCTCCGAGAAAGAAAGCTCCAGCATTTTGTTGGGGCTTTTTTATTTATTACCCATACTGTTTGCAAGAACAACCGCGTTGTAGGCATTAACAATACCACCCGTTTTTGAAAGGGTTCCAAATGGAGTAGCGATACTGCTATTCCCAGGAAGTAAGCAAGGTGCCGACGCCGCAGGCGTGAACACTGTTTTTTCTAATATCGTTTTAACTTGTTTAGCTGTTAAGCTTGGGTAGTAGGTGCGTAATAATGCAGCAACGCCAGTAACAATGGGAGCAGCCATACTGGTGCCGTCTTGATTGCCATAGGTGTTTCCGCCAGGTAAGGTTGAGTAAATTTTTACGCCTGGCGCAAAAAGGTCTACAGTTTGTTTGCCGTAGTTGCTAAAATCTGCAGCAATATTAGCTTCAGTAATGAGGGTATCACTGCTTGCGCCTACCGTAATAAAACTACTTGCATTTTTTTTGTAGGCGGCCAAATTTGCATTTGGAAACACCGTGATGCTGTCTAAATTATAATTTTCATTGCCTGCAGAGTGCACGAGTAAAACATCATTTTGTTCGGCATATGCAACAGCGCTATCCACCCAATATTTTTCGGGTGAGTAGGCTTTTCCAAAACTCATATTGATAATTTTAGCGCCGTTGTTTACGGCGTATCTAATGGCAAGTGCAACGTCTTTGTCATATTCATCACCATCGGGTACCACACGCACCATCATTATTTTGACAGCATCTGCAACACCATCAATACCGGTACCATTATTTCTGCTAGCAGCTACAATGCCGCTTACGTGCGTGCCGTGGTTAGGCGTAGGGCCCATAATATCATTGTTACCATAAAAAGCATCAGAAAAATTATAGTAGTTGTCTCTAACAATGATGGTTCTTTCGTCGTTGGGTAGTTTTTCTTTAGCACTAAATGCAACATTTTTTCCTTCAATGTATTCATCTATTTGTGCAATGGTGTAGGTGTTTAATTCTGTCTCATCCAATTGCATCAGTCTATGAAGTGATAAGAGTCCTAACTTGGCTTCTTTGCCTATAATTGTGGTTGGTATAAATTTAGTGAGTGTTTCTCTATTATAACTCACTACATTCATTTCTTGTTTTAATACTTTGTCATGCTTTTTAAAAGCACTTGCAAGCATTTCAACATATTTTAATTGGTCTTTTTCTTCGTCGCTAAAATTTAATTCGGTTTCTGTTTTTTTCCAGGTAGCATACAAAATTTTATCTGCAGCGCTGAGTGAATTGGTGTCTACTAAAGCGTTTAAAAATTTTGCTTTGTATTTGTGGTAAATTCTAGAACGCTCATCTGGTGCTCTTTTAACGCTTTGACCATTTTTGCCACCTAAAAAATTCCATCCGTGCACATCATCTATATATCCGTTTTTATCATCGTCAATGCCATTGCCCGGAATTTCTTTAAGGTTGGTCCACAAAATATTTTTTAAGTCTTCGTGTGTAGTGTCGATGCCAGAATCTAGAACTGCTACAATAATGGGGGTTGCTTTTTTATTGTTGCTACCAAGGTAGTCGTAGGCTTTTTGTAAACTAATGCCTAATACTTTATCTGCACTAGGGTCTAATGCTTGCCAGTTTTTAGGAACAGTTTGTGCATGTAAGCGGTGAATCCCAGTGAATAATAGCAGGGATGATCCAATAAAAGTTACAAGGGTAAAGCGCATTTTCATGACGCTAAATTACATGTTTCTAAGGTTTAATAGCGGGCGTCATTTCTTAATAAAATCATAAAAGGAGGGAATAATACGCGTAAATGAAGCGTGCGGATTATTTGGCCTGGCTATGCGCTAATAGCTGATCATAAACGCTTCCATAGCTACTTCCGATAGGAATTTCTTTTTCGCCTACCCAAATTTTACTTTTACTAAACCTGTCTATTTTACTAATGGGAACAATATAGGAGCGGTGTACCCGAATAAAATCTCGAGGGGGTAATTTTTCCAATATGCCCTTGAGGGTCATTAACGTTAAAACAGGGCTGGGTTTTGTATAAATTTTAATATAGTCGTCTAGGGCTTCAATAAGGTCTACGTCTTTCAGATTAATTTTCATAATCTCGTAGTTTACCTTTACAAAAATGGAGTTGAGTTGCACTTCCTGCGCACTTAAAAACTCAGTGTATTCTTTGATTTTATAGGCTGCTTTTAAAAAGCGGTCGTACTCGAATGGTTTTAATAAATAATCTACTGCGTCTGCATTAAATCCTTCTACTGCAAAATCTTTATAGGCTGTTGTAAAAACAACCATTGGCTTATTAGGGAGGGTTTTATAAAATTCAATACCAGTAATATCAGGCATTTGTATATCTAAAAATAAAGCGTCTACTTTATTGTCTTTCAAGTAGGCGAGTGCTGCATCCGTGTCACTAAATGTTTGAACCAGTTGTAAGAACGATATTTTAGAACAGTATTCTTCAATTATTTTTAGTGCAAGCGGTTCATCATCTATGGCAATACATGTAATCATACAATTAGCAGTTAATGTGTAAAGAAACTTGATAGGTATTGTCTTTGTTACTTATGTTAAGCTCATGCATGCCAGGGTATAAAAGCGCAAGCCTTCTTTTAGCATTGTTAATACCAATGCCCGTACTATCCAAATGCGTTGAGATATTGGTAGCCACTGTATTTGTGGCATGAAATGCAATCTGGTTATTTATTGCATGAATTTGTATATCAATGGTGGTGGCTTCTTTTGTACTCACACCATATTTAAATGCGTTTTCTACAAATGGAATAAATAGAAGGGGCGCAATTTGTAAATCATCAGATATGCCACTGGTATTAAATACAACTGTTACTTTATCGGTTAAGCGCATTTGTTGTAATTCAATATAATTTTTTGTAAAGTCAATTTCATTGCTGAGCGGCACAAAATCTTTTTCTGTTTCAGACAAGATATACCGCATAATCGATGATAGTTTCATAACAGCTGGTGCTGTTTGTTCACTTTTTACAATGGCTAAACTATAAATATTATTGAGGGTATTAAAAAAGAAATGCGGATTGATTTGAGACTTTAAAAAAGAAAGCTCGGTATTTAATTTTTCGTTTTCTGTTTCTTTTTTGTTTTGTTCGGAACTTAGCCAGCGCTGTGTTACCGATATGCAGGTTCCAAATGATAAAACCAATAAAAATAAAACGGTATTGTAGGGGTCTGCTA
>CAMAQW010000035.1 GCA_945860335.1 Sediminibacterium ginsengisoli
ACGCAATTAAATTTTAGCAATAGTACCACGGGTGAAAAAACCAATCCAGGTCATTATATTAGGTCTACGCATTATGTGGCAGGATTGGAATATTTGCCAAAAAATACAACAAGAATTACAGTTGAGGGTTTCTATAAAGCCTACAATAATTATCCAGTTAGTATTAATGATGGTATAAGTATTGCAAACAAAGGATTGGAATTTGGTGCTATAGGCAATGAGCCCATCGCACAATTTGGAAAGGGTAGGGCTTATGGTTTTGAATTTTTTGCACAACAAAAATTAACCAAAAACTTTTTTGGTGTTTTTAGCTATACTTTTTACAGAAGTGAATTTACAGGGCTTGACAACAAATTTGTTTCTGCAAGTTGGGACAATCGTCAGCTTATTAGTATGACAGCTGGGTATAAACTTCCTAAAAACTGGGAAATTGGTTTGAAATTTAGATACCAAGGTGCTGCTCCGTTTACGCCTTACAATGAACCTTTAAGCAGAGCAAATTATTTGGCCATTGGTTCTGGTATTTTTGATTATTCTAGAATCAACTCCCAACGACTTTCTGCATTTAATGCAGCTGATATAAGAATCGATAAAAAGTGGAATTTTAAAAAAACCACACTTGATTTTTACATCGATATCACCAATTTTTATGGTTCAGAAGCTAAGGAAGCAGATTTGTATACCTTTAAAAGAAACGCAGCAAATACAGCGTTTGTAACTACCGATGGAAAACCTTTAATGCCGGATGGCAGCAATGCGGTTCCAGTGTATTTAAAAAATTCTCAATCAACCATACTGCCAAGTATTGGTCTCATTATAGAGTTTTAAAAATCTAATTTCCAGAGCTGATCGTAGTAGTCGATGCCTGGGGTAGAAGAACCTACAACATATAATTCGGTCCCTGCTGTAATTAAAATGGCAGGGCCTATTTTTTTATCTAATGCTCCAATAAACCATTTGTCATTGAGTGAATCGTAAATGTCAAATCTGGTTTTATCATCGCCGCTATCTGGGAAGAAAACGATATAGTTGCCAAGCTTTCCCATACTGTTGGTGCTAAATGATCCGGGCTGAAACAAGCAATGAAAAGTAGTGCCTTTTCCGCCTAGTAAATCAAGTATTTCTACTTCGTTTGTAATTCCTTTATCTGTGATACCTCCTGCCCAAAGTGCCTTTCCCCTCAGGCCAATAGAAGCAATTGCATATTTTGCTTTACTCATACTCGATACACTCCAACTATTTGTTTTTGGTTCATACATATCGATGTTGTTAAATGGAGTGCCGCCCACATTACTTGTAGTACCACCCGAAAAATATACAACGCCTCCAACGCTTGTTGCAGCAATACTTACCCGGGATTGACTGATTGTTTTACTGCTCCATTTTTCTGATAAATAATCATACAAATACACTGCGGTTCCACCTGCAAATAAAACTTTATTGCCCTGGGCTATAGCTGTGTATTGTCCAGCTTTTGGTAGCTCTGCGGTTGTCCATTTTTGATCAACAATATCATAGATGTCTACCCTTGTAGTGGCAGATGCATTGCCTTGCAGCGCTGTGCCTCCACCAAAAAATACTTTGTTACCTGAAACAGCTGCGGCAACGCCCCATTTTTTTTGACTGAGCTCTGAAGTAGACCAATCTTTTGTTACAACATCGTAAATATCTACTCTTGATGTAAAATTGGGACCAGGGCCTGTAGGCTGGTATCTTCCGCCAGCTAAAAATATTTTATTTCCTAAAAAAGCAACACCAGAAACTTTTCGTTTTTCAGAAAGTGATCCAACAGGTGTTAACCTTGCCTGCATGACTTGCCTATTGGTAGCAATAATATTTAATTGTGTGGTGTCTTTTTTTACATTTCCATCATTGTCTGTGATACTTAATTCAAAAATATATTTTCCGGCTAAAAGTCCTGTAACAGATGCTTGTGCTTTGTTTGGATTTGTTATTACAATACCAGCATTAATAGGAAAAATAATTTGCCAATTGTATTTTATAATAGTGCCATCCGGATCAAATGATTCTGATCCATTAAGCGTAATGATTTCTGGGCTGGTACTGCAATTTGTTAAATCGTAAGGGATGTTTTGATCGGTTCCTGCATTAGCAACTGGAGGAACACCCGGTGCTTCATTGACCTTTACTAAAACAGTGTCTCTATCAATAAGACCGGTAGCATCTGTAACCCTAAGTTCAAATAGATGAAGCCCAGCAGTTAATTTGGTAACATCTGTTACAGCGTTTGCAGGCGATGTATATGTTGGGTTTCCTGTTCCTTTAATTCTTGTCCATAAATAATCACTAATGTCGTTGTCTGGATCTGAAGAAGCGCTTCCATCGAGTGTAACTGAATTAGTAGGGAGTTGAATGGTTTGATCTAGTCCTGCTTGTGCATCGGGAGGCCTGGCTATTTTTGTTTTGTCTACATAAATTGTAAGCGTATCGGTTGCTGTTAATTTATAATTATTAATGACTGATAGTTCAAAAACATATTTGCCTTCTGTTAGCTTTTTGATCCATGTTGTTTTTGCGCTAGGGGATACAATACTATTGTTTGCCGGGCCACTTAATTTTGTCCATTTGAAACTTGTTATACTCCCATTGTTGTCAAAGGATTTACTACCGTCTAGAAAAGCAGAATCTTGGGGTAAAACAATGGATTGGTCTTTTCCAGCAACTGCAACAGGGGCTGTTTTTACGGTGCCGCCATCTTCATAGGAGAGGTCTTTGGCGCAACTATTAAACAATAGCCAGCACATGCATACCCAATAAATAAATATAGAAGCTGGCTTCTTCATTGATTTAAAGGTAATAAAATCCGAAGATTATATTAAATTGCTTCAAATACTTGTTATGCGTATCCTTATTTATATACTACTTACTGTTTGCACGAGCTCATTATTTGCGCAACAATCAGCGCCAAATAAAACGTCTAATACCGGAAAATATGTATTGGCAATTCATGGTGGTGCTGGCACCCTAAATAAAAGTCAGTTTACACCTGCTCTTGAAGCTAAGTACAAGAGTGGACTTGATAGTGCACTACTTGTTGGCAATGCCATTTTAGAAAAGGGTGGAACCGCATTAGACGCCGTTGAAGCAACTGTTAGAATACTAGAAAATAATCCGCTATTTAATGCCGGTAAAGGTGCCGTATTTACAAGTGAAGGCGTTAATGAACTCGACGCAGCAATTATGGATGGGAAAACCTTAGCAGCAGGTTCTATCGCTGGTGTTAGGACTATTAAAAATCCAATTACTGCAGCCAGAGCGGTGATGGAAAAATCAGAACACGTTTTATTAAGTGGAAGAGGTGCCGAAGCATTTGCTGCTTTGCAAGGCATTGAAATAGTTGATCCCTCTTATTTTTATACGCCAGAAAGATGGAAGGGTTTGCAGCGCGCAAAACAAAGAGACTCTTTGGATCAATTAAAAAAGGCTGGGCAAACCGCTTACAATAATGAAATTGAGGAGCAGCGCCGAAAAGATAAATATGGAACAGTTGGTGCTGTTGCACTTGATACCCATGGTAATTTAGCAGCTGCTACCAGTACCGGCGGTATGACCAATAAAAAATGGGGTAGAATTGGGGATGCGCCAATTATTGGAAGCGGCACTTATGCCAACAATAATACGGTTGCTATTAGTTGCACCGGTTGGGGTGAATATTTTTTAAGACTTGTGATGGCAAAAAGTATTAGTGACAGGATGGAATTTGGTGGACAAAGTTTAGCGCTTGCTTCTGAAACACTTGTTATGAAAGAACTTCCGGCACTTGGTGGTGATGGTGGACTAATTGCAGTTGATAAAAATGGCAATATTGCACTTCCGTTTTGTACAGAGGGTATGTATAGAGGCTTTATTAAAAAAGAAAAACAAGGTGCTGCTATTGTAAAAGATATTTTAATTTTTAAATGATATTTCCAGTAAAAGTTCCATACACGGTTGGGCCTGATATTGTAAAATATGAAGGGCCAGCATTTAATGCTAATCCGGATCCTACCTATCTACTAGAAAAAAAGAGGGAACTTGAATTATATGGTAGTCATGTTTGCGGAACAATAAGTAATAATTATCTACATCACCTAAATACCTTTTGTGGCATTGATGTAAATACCACACTGCCAGAAATTTGCGTAAAATTAGAAGAAGACGTTGCTATATTAAAAGACGGGCATTTGCATACCATTGGTTTTTGTTTTCCGAGTGGTTTTTATCCTGCACAAAAACTAGGGCTTTCTTTTTTTGATATGCATTTACCAGTAGGGGATGGCGAAACCTTAAGACGCTCTAGCGAAAAAGTATCGGCACTTATATCAAAACAGGATGCCATGTTTAGAAGGTATGTTTGGACACTTACTTCGTTACCTTCTTTAAGTCAGTTGCCTAGTTATGTAAAGCCAACACCTCAATCAATTAATGATTTATATTTTAGAACTGAAACTCAAACAACAGTTGGGATTGGTGGTGACATTTGTTTGTTTTTTGTAAAAGTAAACATGCATCCATTGCAGCAGCTATGGGATGACTATGAAAAGCGATCATTGATTGTTGAGAGTATTCATTCGATGTCTGAAGCGGTGCTAGCGTACAAAAACTTAACGCATATAAAAAGCATTATCAATCTGTAATTGATAGCTCATTGTCAGTTTAAAATGGCGAATAGTACCTTCCTCTTCTAATATTATTATTTGAATCAAATACCCTGTACATAAAGGATATTTCAAAAGATCTAGAAGATATGGATCCACTTTTAGATGGCGATACGTTAACATCGTAAGAAAGACCAAATTGGAAATTATTGAATGCATAGCCAACGTATGGTACTATTGCATTTCCCAATTTATAAAACATACCAAGGTTTATCATTCTTAATTGATCAGAATTAAAGTTATCAGAACTGTGTAATATGCCAAAACTAGTTCCGATGCTAGTATTACTTGTGCCATTTTGCATCATGTGTACAGCACTGAAATTTAAATTTACATTTTCATTTAATGATGTTCCAAAATCACCATGGATATCATATCTAGGGCTTATGTATTGCGTTTTGTCATCTAAAATACTCCTATTGGATTTAACAAATCTGTAGCCTGCTGCGCCAATATTAAAAAATGTATTTTCGACATTGTGTGTAAACATAATTCCAGCACATGCCGATGAAAACGAAGTGGCATTTGATAGTGTTGGCTCACCTGTTGGTAAAGCTCTATCAAATCCAATACTATAAAGTTGTTGATCAAAACTTAGTTGTGAAAAGTCTATGCGCGTGTTGTTATTGATATACCCAAGCCCAATCGCTAATCCATTGCCCTTGTTGTCAAGGGATAGATGGTAAGATGTATTGATGTTAAAATAAGTACTTTTAAAAATACCATCCATTGCTTTTTCTGCAATAACCATTCCGCCAATGCCTAAATAATTGTCGTCATCTATTCTCTTTAATTTACCATCTACAGACAAACTTTGGGTAATGTAAGTAGAGCCAATGCCAACGGATTGAGTTCTAACATTAGACATGGCTCTCCAAATAGACTCTCCATCACTGGTTAGTGCGGGATTTATGGATAAGGGAGATGCAATGAATTGTGAAAAATTTGGGTCTTGTGCAATAGCAACCTTTTTGCAAAAAAGCAGCACTAAAAAGAGGATAGAATATTTATAAATAAATTTCATATTACCTAATTAAAAGTACATTTCCATTTTTCTGAATCTTGTTACCATTATTGTCTATGCCTTCTGCTATCCATGCGTATACATCCATGGGTTGTTTTTGACCATAGCTTATTCCATTCCAACCCTCTGTAGAATTTTTTGTTTCAAACATGATTTTTCCATACTTATCTATGATTTTTAAATAAGTTAGTGATTTCATGCCTGCTAAATAAGGATATAGTATATCGTTAATGCCGTCACCATTTGGTGTGAATGATTTAGGTATAAATATATTTACAAGTGCAGAGTCAAATACTTTAATATCCAACGTGTCGACTGTGATACAACCGTCCGTAGATGTCATTTTGATAAAATATTTTTGGCTTCTGTTGTAATTAAATACAGGATTGTTAATGGTAGTAAAATTGAGTCCCCAGGTTGGTTGCCAGCTGTATTTATATTTTTGTGCTTCAAAAGTTCGTGCATTCAATAAAGTTGGTTTTCCTGCATTTGTGGAAATAGTAGGTAGGCTAGCCCCAGGTCTAGGAAATGCAATATTGATTAAGCTATCTTTTGTAATGGAATAAGCGCAAGATGGCATTGTTGCAGACAATGAAATTTTCTTTAATCCAGGTTTTTTAAAATTGACAATCGCATTGTAACTACTTGAGGAGTCTTCTCCATTGAAATTCCATTTCCAAGTAATGTTTCTTATACTAGATGTGTCTGAATTGTTTATGAATTGCTTTATGTTGTTGATGCAATTAATAGAGTCATTGGTAAAAAACAAGCCATAAGTTTTTAAATCAACCATTTTTATTTTATTCACTGCCATATTTGAACAGCCGTTGTTATCGGTCACTCTGGCTGAATAAATACCTTGGTTGTAAGCGTTATAGTTGATACTTGTTGCATTTAATATAGCAGAGTCGTTATAGTACCACTGATACGCTTTAGCAATAGAGCCAACAACCATTGGTTGAAATTGACCTATACAAATTAGCTGCCCATTAGGCGCATAGATTGTATCATTGGGCAATTTGTTAATTGTTTGTGTTATGCTGGCAATTGTTGGATTTGCTTTGGATGTATCGTTGCTACAAAATGCATCTCTTACATTGATAATAGAGAATTGATAACTATTTGTTTTAGGTAAATTAGTTTGAACGAAAATGGAATTTGGTTTTGTAAAACCACTTATTAGTTTCACCAAATTATCTTTATTATCCAGATAGCTAATGGACCAAGGTTCGGTTCCAGTAAAAGTTAATGCTAAGGTATCTGAAGCATTTTGGCAAACCGAACTAGCGGCAGTAATGTTTACAGTAGGCGTTGGATGAACAATCGCTTTTAACTGAAACGGCTTGCCAATACAACCATTTGTATTTGTGGTAACTAAATAATTGGCATTGATTATATTGTTACTTGTATTAAGTAATGTTTGCGTAATAATTGATTGAAGTGAACTGTCATTATTGGTATATCCAGATAATGCAAAAGATGGATTTAAGTCACTAAATGACCAATTAAACCTTGTTCCATTGGGCGTTCCTTTAGGAATAAAATTGAGCTTTAGGCCATTACAGGTATTTACGGTTTGATCGCCAATTAATGATATTGGTTTTACAGTAACCATCACATTAAATGGCTGTAAAATACAAGTTGGGTTAAATGGTTTTATGGTATAGGTAGCCGTTGCATCGGTGGTAGAAATATTATGTATGCTATCGGTAACTGAGGTTTGTGCAGTATTTTTTGCTGCAAAGCCTGTTAAAGCACTACTTGGAACAATGGTTGGAATGTCCCAGGTATATGTTGTTTTTAGTGGCTGTAATGATGTTGGTAAAGAAAAAGCAGTTCCACTACAAATAGTTACTTTTTGGTCAGGTACAATAGGGGCTGGATTGATCGTAAACTGAATGGTTTGCGTACTATCTGTACAACCATTAAAAGTAGTTTTATAGTTGTAGGTAACAAGCACTGGATTGATGGTTGAGTCAATGAGTGTTTCACTAATACTAAATGATCCTTTATTTGGTTTATTGCTTATCCCTACAATACTATCTCTAGTCCAAGAAAAAATAGTACCAGGTGTTTTACTCGTAGGAATATAACTAAATGGAGTGCTACTACAAATAGATGGTAAAGTGCGGGGGCTACTTAAAACTGGAATTGGATTTACAACAACCGATAATTTAAATGGTTTACCTAAACAACCGCCAGTTGACGCTCCCGGAATAAGTGGTTGCACGCTATAACTTGCTACACTAGGTGTGTCAGTTAAATTGGTAATGTTACCGGTTATGCCATTAATTGGAATTAATGTGTTTTCGGTGCCACCGGTTAATCCATTGGCTAGTTTAGGAATTGGCCAAAAAAATTCGGCATTTACAATATTGTCCGGAACAATTTTAAAATTACTACCACTGCAAACTTGGCTGGTCATATCAGGCAAATTCAACACTGGGTTTACAATTTCGTATACGGTTTGTTGGTTGGTACAACCATTAGCTGTGAGTGTGTATACATAAGGTACTTGAACAATATTGAATGTTGTATTTTGGAGTGTTTCACTAATGCTATTATTACCTATTGTTGGTGCTTCGGTAATGCCTACAACGTAACTTCTTGCCCAACTAAATGTTACATCTCTAGTACTACTTACGGGTGTATAATTAAACGTGTTTCCTGAGCAAATTGGTGTTGGTTTTAGCGTGCTGCCTAGTGTAGGTTTTGGATTTACAATCACCGAAACCTCTTGTGTTTTTAAATTAACACAACCATTATACAAAAGAGAAAAACGATACTTTACTAATATTGGATCACCAATAGTATCAATGAGTGTTTCACTAATATCCGAATATCCAGCATTGGATTGATTTTGCAAACCTGACATACTTTCTCTCACCCAAGAAAATGCAGTACCCGGAAAATTACTTACAGGCGTATAATTAAATGCTGTGCCACTGCATATCGCAGGAAGTGATAATGGACTGGTGAGTGTTGCCGAATTGGCTTTCACTAGTACCTTAATAACAAATGAGCTGCCAGTGCAACCATTTGCAACAGGTGTTACAGAATAATATGCGTTTCCAGAAGCAGTATCACTATTAATATTTCTTAATGTTTGTGAAACATTTGATTGAAGAATGGGTTGCGCAGATCCACCTGTAATTCCGCCAGAATAAGTAGGTTCATCCCAATAATACAAAGAACCTAGCGGCAAATTTCTTGGCATTTTTACAGAAAAAGGATTGCCACTACATACAACAGAGTTAAGGGTATCTGTGATGTAGGGCGATGCCTTTACAGTAACAATTATTGAAAACGGTTTCCCTACACATTCACCATACCTTGGTATCACATTGTATGTGGCCATTACATCTATTGAATTGGTTGTGTTGGTTAACACCTGACTAAAACTTGGAAGTGGGGTTGATTGTGATTGACCTCCAAGTACTGCATTTTGAATATTAAAAACGGGTGCATCCCAAGTATACGATGTAATAAATGGAAGAGGTGATGGATTCATTGAAAAAGGATAACCAGGACAAATGGTAGTATCCTTATTTGAAAAATTTGGTCTTGGATTAATAACTGCGATAAATGTAAATGGTTTACCTGTACAGCCAAGTGCTGTTGGCGTTACCGAATAAGTAGCCTGAACTACATCACTTGTTGTATTAATAAGAAGTTGGTTTATACTTTGTGCAGGGGAACTATTGGCTGATGCGCCTAGTATTGCATTTGCAGGGCTAAATACAGGCAAATCCCAAGTATACAAAGTAGCAATATTGGTTAAATTACTCGTTGGTGCAGAAGCAAAGGGCGCCTCACTACATGCAATTTGAGAAGCTGTTGTAACACCAGGTAGTGGACGTACTGTTACCAATAAATTAAATGGATTACCTACGCAATTTCCACTTTTAGGTGTGATAGTATAGGTAGAAATACCTCCAGAATCTACGCCGCTATAAGTTAGGTTTCCTGAAATAGTTGAATCACCTGCAACATTAGAATTTTGATTTCCGTTCACTACAAATATGCCTGTAGTATTTGATGGAGCTTTCCAAGTGTAACTCGTATTCTGTGGAACATTGATAGGGCTTGAAATAAAATTTGAACCACTACATGAAACAATTCTTTGGGTGCTAATATTAGCAACTGGATTGACACTAACAACAATTGGAAACGGCTTACCCGGACAGTTTTGTGGTGTATTTGGAACCACCGTGTAATTAGCGATGGATGAAATGGTTCTTAAATTGTTTAGTACGGGGGCAAAAGTTACTTGGTTGTTCTGCGCATTGATACCAGAGCCTGATAAGGAGTTAGCGGGCGTAATTTGTGGAGCAGTCCAAGAAAAAGTAACGCCTGTAGGTAAATTTGGTAGCGTTGCAAAAGTTGGCGGTGTTCCACTACAAACAACGAGGGTGTCTTTATAGTTAACTACGGGAACTGGATTTACAGTAACTACTACATCAAAAGGTTGTAGAGAAACACAATTACCTGCTTTCGCATACACATTATAAGTTGCTGTTTGTGGAACCAATGATTTATTAAACAAGGTTTGGCTAATGGGAGGATCCTGGTATTCTTGAATTGGTGTTTGCGTTAAGCCCGATCCACCGGATAAGCTAGTATCGCTGTATTGTGGTGCAGACCAAGTATACTGTGTACTCGTAGGTATGATATTTGCTCCGCCTGTTACCGGAGTACTCCTAAATGGTGTTCCACTGCAAGCAGCTACGTTAATGGCTGTTGCAATATTGGGCCTGGGGCTTATCGTAACAAAAACCTGAAATGTAGGTCCCGAACAAGTAAAGCCTGTATATTGATAGGCGGGAACAATATTATAAACTGTGTTTATCGAATTTACAGTTGTGTTGTTGAGCGTTTGATTAAAGTTGGTAATTTTTTGTGCAAGTGTAGCCGCAGACGCACCCGTTAAACCACCAGTTCCAGGATTAGCCCATGTAAATACACTACCTGTTAATTGTGTTTTAGGTGTAAATGAAATGGGTGTTCCACTACAAATAGTATCATATCTAATAGGATCAGAAATAACTGGCGTTGGGCTAATTGAATAAGTAAGTGTTTGTGTATTGGTGCAACCATTTTGTGCCACCAAATTAACTGTATATGGCACATTTACTGGAGCTGTTGTGGTATTAATTAAATTGTCATTAATTAAATTTGCAGTACCTGAAATAGCACTAGTGCCAAGCACAGCAGCTCTACTCCATGTCCAACCATCTGTATTAACTGCAATATTAGATGCTGCCGAAAAGTTTATGTTATTGCCGCAACCAACTGAAACGGTATTCCAAGTTGCCGTGTTACTAATGGTGGGTTTAGGTAATACCGAAACAACGATTGTATATTTTGTACCTTGATCATCCGTTACATTGTAATTGACGGTGCCCGGATTTGTACCCGACAAATTGAGTGTTTGTGTGATAGTTGCTGTTAAGGTAGCATTACTAACAGCACCTGTTACGGTGTTAGAAACTGTTCCAAGGGTCCATTTAAATGTTCTACCTGATACACCAAGTGCTGTTGATATATCATTGGTGCTGCCGCTACAAAAATTGTCGAAACGGCCTTGTGCTTTTGTTTTTGTAGAACAAAAAATGCTTATCAAAAAAAAGGTGATACCTAATGCTATTTTAATACTAGACCTCAAACTTTTGAAATTTTTCTATTTGGGAAGATATTAAATATTTACTAAAATGGATATAACCTTTATGTAATTAACGGGCCGGACACAAAAAAGCCCATAACTCATTGAAAGTCAAGGGCTTTTGCGGACCGGACGGGACTCGAACCCGCGACCTCCGCCGTGACAGGGCGGCATTCTAACCAACTGAACTACCGATCCAAACCTCCAAAAACTGCCTATACAGGTCGTTTTCAGGACGGCAAAGATAAGGGTAAACCCTTTTCATAAACAAATCTTTTCAGAAAAATATTTGAACCCCTAATTTTACCGAAATTCGCAGCTATTATGCCACAGTACCCGAATAGACAATTTTTAGAATTTGAGACGCCCATTAAGGAATTATTTGAGCAAATCGAGGATACTAAAAAGTTACAAGAGAAAAATCCAAAAATAGATTATAGTAAAACACTTGCGCAACTAGAAGCTTCTATTCTTGACAAAAGAAAGGAACTCACTGTTTCGTTAACGCCATGGCAACGTGTACAATTAAGTAGACATCCAGATAGGCCGTATACTTTAAAATACATCGATAAGATGTTTACCAACTTTGTTGAATTACATGGCGACCGCAATGTAAAAGATGACAAAGCCATGGTTGGTGGTTTTGCGCAACTCAATGGTGAAACAGTAATGGTGATTGGTCAACAAAAAGGGGCTAATACTAAAATGCGACAGCTGCGTAATTTTGGTATGGCCAATCCGGAAGGCTACAGAAAAGCATTACGTTTAATGCGCCTTGCAGAAAAATTTAATAAGCCAGTTATTGCACTCGTAGATACCCCGGGTGCCTTTCCAGGACTTGAAGCAGAAGAGCGTGGACAAGGTGAAGCGATAGCCCGAAATATTTATGAAATGATCCGCTTAAAAGTGCCCGTAATTGTTGTGATTATTGGTGAGGGCGCAAGTGGTGGTGCACTAGGTATTGGTGTAGGAGATAGGGTGCTGATGATGGAAAATACTTGGTACACTGTAATTTCTCCAGAAAGTTGTAGTTCTATTTTATGGCGTTCATGGGATAAAAA
>CAMAQW010000036.1 GCA_945860335.1 Sediminibacterium ginsengisoli
TGCAAAGTTAATCTATAATGCAAGACAGATTTTATGTAAATAAGTTTAAAGGCAAGCAAGAGGGATAATAGGACGCTGTGATTGAATATCGGTGAGAACCCTTTAAATAAGGATAAAGATTGTTATTTTTGTAAAACGATTTGAAATACAAAATATTGTAACAAAATAAATCAATACCCTATGTTCACCGGTATAAAACAAAGATTCACCCAATTAATCGTTGTAACAACCGTTATAGCGAGTTGTAATAGTACAGAAGCACCAAAGCAAGAGGTAGTTGATACCGCTGCTCTAACAATCATGGAGCCTGCAGCTACAAGTTTTCCAGTATCGATGGTGAACAACAAAAAAGATCCCACCTGTGGTATGCCAGTTACTGCAGGCATCTCAGATACAGCACATTACAAAGACAAAATCATTGGATTTTGCTCGGCGGGCTGCAAAGATGAGTTCAAATTGGCTCCGGAAGCAAATATCGCTGCTGCAGAACTAAAATAATTCTAACTGAATAAGTATTCAACATCTTCACGGGTAAGGCTCTTTACAAAGCCTTCATCGTCGGTGATGAGTTCACGTGCCAAACTGCGTTTGCGGTCTTGTAGCTTTAATATTTTGTCTTCCACGGTATCCGTGCAAATCATACGGTATGCAAAAATGTTTTTGGTTTGACCAATGCGGTGTGTTCGGTCAATGGCTTGTTGCTCTACCGCAGGGTTCCACCAAGGATCCACAATGTATACATAGTCTGCGGCAGTAAGGTTTAAGCCAACGCCACCCGCTTTGAGCGAAATTAAAAATACACGGCAAGATTCGTCGTTTTGAAAACGCTGAATAGCACGCTCTCTTTCGAGAACGGTGCTGCTACCATCAAAATATTCATAATCTACGCCAAGCTCAGTTAATCGCTCTTTGATGAGTGCAAGCATGCCTAAAAATTGAGAGAATACAAGCGCTTTATGGTTGCTAATATTTTCTGTGATTTCTCTACCAATTTCTTCTAGCTTAACGGATACGTTCGGGAATTTTTCTTCGTCTTTTATAATAGATGGGCTGTCGCAAATTTGACGCAGCTTCATAAGGCCTTGTAAAATAGTTAATTGAGACTTTTGTATCCCTTGGTTATCTACAACACCTAAAATTTTATCGCGGTAATCGTTTCGGAAAGCTTCATAAATTTTACGCTGCTCGTCACCCATTTCGCAAAAGAGTACCATTTCTTGTTTTTCTGGTAAGTCTTTGGCTACCTGCTCTTTGGTACGCCTCAACATAAATGGATAGAGGAGTTTACGCAAATGATCTTTTTGTTCTTTTTCTCCAAACTTATCAATAGGAATAGAAAATTCTTGTTTGAAAAATTCTACGCTACCTAACATGCCCGGATTCAAGAAGTTCATTTGTGCGTATATATCAAATGTATTGTTTTGAAGTGGGGTACCACTCAAACAAAGCCTGTTGGTTGCTTTTAATAAACCGGCTGCTTTTGTTACTTTACTATTTGGATTTTTGATGGCCTGACTTTCATCGAGTACCACATAATCAAATGCGACTTC
The DNA here is from genome assembly GCA_945860335.1 of Sediminibacterium ginsengisoli. Taxonomy (GTDB): domain Bacteria; phylum Bacteroidota; class Bacteroidia; order Chitinophagales; family Chitinophagaceae; genus Sediminibacterium; species Sediminibacterium ginsengisoli_B. The sequence goes on from CAMAQW010000036.1 coordinate 1,551, forward strand.
TACAAATTGTTTGATATCACTGCGGAGTGTCCCGTAGGTAGTGATAATAACATCTGCTTCATTAGATGCGAGTGCATCACGAGAACGTCCAGCACCATGGTGAACATAAAAACTTATGTTAGGCGTGAACTTACCAATTTCATTTTGCCAGTTGTACATAAGGGTGGTGGGACATACCACAAGTGCTTTTAAAGTACCTTCTTCAGATTTAAGATGGTGTAAAAAGCTGAGTGCTTGAATGGTTTTACCAAGACCCATATCATCCGCTAAGATGCCACCCCATCGTACTTCTCGGAGGTAGTTAAGCCACTGAAAACCACTTTCTTGATAGGGGCGTAATACTTCTTTTAAATGCTTTGGCGCAGGCACATCTTTAATAGAATGATTTTCTTTGAGACGCTCATACTTTTCTTCTAATTGAAAAAATAATTCCTCCTCATCCCGTTGTAAATACAATTCTTCAATTACACTAAAATGATATTTACTTAACTTGATATTTTCGGAACGACCTTCACCCACTCTAAATAACAGTGAATATTTTTTTATCCACTCTTCTGGCAAAATACCGAGTGTTCCATCTTGAAGTGGTACAAATTGTTGCTTGCTAGCAAGTGCTTTTTTAACGTCTTCGACACTTACCTTTTGCTCGCCAAAGTGAATTTCAACTTTAGCATCAAACCAATCGGTATTACTGCTAATAAATATTTTGGTTGAAGGCTTTGCGGTATTGAATCTGAAGTTTTTAAGTGCTTCAAAACCAAACACCGGAATGTTCATGTCTTTAACAGCATCTACAAATAAAAAGAACCAGTTATTTTTTAAAACTTCTGCGCCTTTTAATGCCAATAAATCACTTTGCTCGGGTCGTACAAAACCAGAATGCAGTGATTCTATTTTTGAAATAATACGGGCTTCCGTTTCTAGGTTGCGCTGTATCATTAATATTTTATCGGAAAGCGGAACAATAATTTTGTCTTTATCAATGGCGCGCACTTCAAAACCTTGGTAAGAAAATACGGGCTGAAATAACAAATAGTCGCCGCGTTCTTTAAGGTGAATACTTACTTCTGGGGTAATATTATTTAGCTCTTCTTTTTCAACGTTTCCAAAATGTATATGGTACATTTTAGAAAGCGGTAATACAAAAGTTTGTAATTTTTGGGCCCACTCTTCTTTTGAAATGACAATTTTACCAGTTGGTAAAAAGGACTCCATCATTAAAATATCATCTGCTTTTTTCCAAGTAAAATACTGTTGATGGTACTTGAAAAGAAGTGGACTGGTACATTCGTTTTCTGAAACATTAACGTCTGCGAGTGGGAGCTTAACGCGGCACTCGATTTCATAAGCGCCTTTTGCGTATTGAATTTCAAAGTAGGGAGATATAAAATTACATACCAGTTCGGCAGGCTCTAAATTAGCCGTAACAAAAGTCTTTTTTTCTGGCAAGGTATATATCAGAAGGCTTTCGCCACAGTGCTCAAATAATTTTTTGATTTTTGGGTGCAGGTATTCGTTGATTAGTGTTTTGGTTTCTTCGGGGAGCTGATCGTTGTGCTGCTGCACAATATTTTCCCAGATACCACTAAAGGGTGAATTCCGGTCTAGATACCTACTTACTTCGGAAGGCATTAATTTACGGAGCTGCTGCACCAGTGATTTATCCTGCTCGTCTAGGAGTTCAGTATTAATAAATCTGGCAAGGTCTTGCTTTTCAACTTTTCCTAAAAAACGCTGCTGGTCTTCATCAACTTCCCCTTCTACGATATCAAACTGTGTAAAAGGATATTGAATACTGTTTGTAGAAATGACAAGACCTAATTTTTGAAAAGTTTTACCTTTTACTTTTGGTAGAGACGTTTCAATTTTTTCCGATTCTTTTTGGTCGGGTATAAAATCAGATTTTTTTGAAACAATAGAAATGGCTTCGTTTCCTAATGGAAGTGCCACTCTTTTTATAGAAGTATCTAATACGCGTAAAAAAGGTTTTCCAGCGGTGTACGTGAATTCAAATTTATTTGTCAAATCATCTGCTAAAGAAAAACCATAGAGTGCTAATAATTTATTTTTTTCTTTATTCCAGTTTCTAATGGTGTCAAAATAACCAGGACCAAACTTATTAAGTAATTGTAAAAAAATAATGTTTTTATGTACGCAAAGCGGATGTTCTGTTTCAGATCCGCAGTTGCATGATGTGTCAAAATTACGTTCTTCATTTTTTTGAATGAGTAACTGATAGGTATGTCCTTCATACACCAAGGAGGCTGTAACCCGCTCCTCCTTTGCTTCTAGGATGGTAGCCGAACCTGTTCTTAAAAAATTACTCGCTTCTTCAAAACTAGATTGATCAGAAAGCATTTTTATTTGCTTGAGCTCAAGTTGCTTCATTTTAACAACCGTATGCTTTTGATCATAGGCCGCTTCATAGTTACCTAACTGATTTCGGTCTAATAAATCTTGCAAATGAAAAAGAGCGCCCGCTTTATGTCTACAGATTTCAGATAAGTTATAGGGGCATGCACAACGAACCGACAAAAATTTTGGATTCTTAAATTGAGAGACGCTTACCTTGTAAAAAGTAGCATACCCATCATCCTTAACCCTAAAATTTACATTGCCCATGAGGTCGTCATACTCAAGTAATTCTACATTACCCAACGCATGAATTTTTTTCCCTCTTCTGATTACCTCTTCGGTACCGTTATTATAAATATGTTTGACCAAGTAAGGTAACGCCATAGTGCTGTTCTAAATTGCACCCTGTTTAAAAAGGGCAATTTGCGAAAGTACGAAAAAGCTGCTAATTGGCGCGTACTAAATCTCCGTTTTTGTAGATAGGAAGGACGGGAGCCACGTCTGTGGTAACACAGTAGGTTAAGTCGGCTTCTAACCCATAAGATGCTAGGCGGTGCCAATGGGTGGTTTTTTGGATAAATGTGGTGATATCTGCTTTATGCAAATTGTATAAATCATTTGCCATAAGTGAACTATCGCAATGGATGGTAAAATGATCCTTGATTTGTTCTATTACGGCGCCGGCAAATAAAGCGTCTTCTATATTAACACGGTCTTTCCAGGCAGAACAACCGAGTACAACAGGTTTGTTTTGTGCAATTAAATGGGCACAAACAGCCGATAAATTAGGGAATGAACCGGTAATAATTTGATCGGCACCATTGTTTAGAGCCATATGCAAAAGCTTGGTACCATTGGTTGTTGTTAGCACTAGGGTTTTACCTTCAATAAAACTACGCGGATATTCGGCAGGAGAATTTCCATAAGAAAGCCCTTCAATAATTTTTCCATCACGCTCACCAGCTGTGATACCGCCGGTTGCTTTTCCCACCTCAATACATTTGTTGACATTGTCGACAGGGATAATACGGTCGGCACCATTGTAAAGTGCTGTAGCAATAGTAGAAGTAGCCCTAAATACATCAATAACCACTACAATGCAATCACTGACATTGTATAGTTCTAATAATTTGGGCGATAAGATCGTATGTAAATGTGGCTTAGACTGATTCATGAGGCTGCAAATATAAAGCCAAATGAACGAAAATAAAAAGGCCAGCGCAAAAGCGCTGGCCGAAAAAGAACAGAGGGGCTATCCTTTTTTTGTAAGAATGAGAAGTTCGTTGGCATGCACTTCGGTAACATATTTTTTAACGCCGTTTTTATCGGTGTAATTTCTGTTAACGAGTTTGCCATCAATAGCAACTTCGATGCCTTTGACTAAATATTTTTCGGCGATTTCGGCAAGTTTGCCCCATGCTACCACAGAGTGCCACTGTGTTTCGGTGACTTTTTCGCCGTTGGCGTCTTTGTAAATTTCGTTGGTAGCTAAATTTAAGTTGGCTACTTTTTTACCGCCTTCAAAATTTGTGATTTCGGGGGTTTGACCTAGATGTCCAATAAGTTGGACTTTGTTTTTAATTGCGTTCATACATGTATGTTTTCATATTTGCGATAAACAAATAGAAACATTAATTAGACGCCAACAAATCATCCAATACTATTCGAGTATAAATTCTAAAAACAAGAAAGAATAATTACGCAAAAGGGAACTTAACCACTTTGGCTTTAACCATTGTATTTCTGATATCAATGTAAATTTCAGATCCAACAGTAGCGTGCGCAGTAGCCACGTAACCCAGTCCCACAGCCTTTTGTAGGCTTGGCGCCTGTGTGCCACTTGTTACTTTTCCAATCACATCACCAGCTTCGTTTTTAATGAGGTAATCATGTCTTGGAATACCTCTATCAATCATTTCAAAGCCTACTAATTTTTTAGTAACACCAGCTGCCTTTTGATTTTCAAAAAATGATTTATTGGTAAAATCTTTGGTAAATTTTGTGATCCATCCAAGTCCTGCTTCAAGTGGAGATGTGGTGTCATCAATATCATTTCCGTATAAACAAAATCCTTTTTCTAAACGAAGTGTATCACGTGCACCAAGTCCAATAGGTTTTAAACCTTGCGGTGTTCCAATTTCAAAAATGGCATCCCAAATTTTATCGGCAGCACCATCGCTATCTTCAAAATAAATTTCTACGCCACCAGAACCTGTGTAACCTGTTGCACTCACAAGTACATTTTCGATACCTGCAAAAACGCCTTTTGTAAACGTGTAATAGGGTAGGTTTAAAATATCCATCTGGGTAAGTGGCTGCAATATTTTTGTAGCGTTTGGACCTTGAATCGCAAGCAAACAAGTTTTGCTACTAATGTTGTGCATTTCTACACCAGACGTATTTTTTGAAACAATCCAATTCCAATCTTTTTCGATATTAGATGCATTTACCACGAGCATGTACACTTTATTTTGCTCCACACAGTAAGCCAGCAAATCATCTACAATTCCACCTGTTTCGTTGGGTAGGCAACTGTACTGCGCATGTCCATTTTTTAAAACAGAAGCGTCATTAGAAGTTACGCGCTGAATCAGGTCTAATGCACCCTCTCCTTTTAAAATAAACTCACCCATATGGCTTACGTCAAACACACCCGCATTGGTTCTTACAGCCGCATGCTCGTCATTTATACCGGAGTAACTGATTGGCATGTTATATCCAGCAAATTCAGCCATTTTTGCGCCAAGTGCCAAGTGCTTTTGAGTAAACGGAGTGTTTTTCATAACAGTACATTAGATTGGCTGCAAAAATAAGGGGTTTATCTATAACCATTTTAATTATTGGTTAAGACTGAAACCGAGAAACCAAGAGTTTAATGGCATCAAATCCAAAAGCAAAGGCCTTTACGGTGTCTGAAACACTAGACTCTTTTTTTGTTGAATTTCTGTTCAGGTTATCGCCTTTTTTATCCAACTGTTTTTTTATGTCGTCCGCTTCTTTTTGCTTTTGCTCCCAAGTTTTTTTGAGGTCATTTTCGATTTGTTCACTTTCACGTTTGAGTTCTTCTAAACGGTTTTTTAATTGTTCAGGATTTTCCTTATCATCATTTGATTTAACACCATCCACTCTTTCCAAACCTGTTGGCGTCATAATGTATTCTACATCATGATCATAATCAAATGATTCCGTGTCTATATTTCGGTCCCAATCATCTCCATCAAATCCATCATTGATCATAAATCCAGAATGTGTTTCTGATCGCCAGCCATTTTTATTAACACGCACATTTACCTGCGCCCATCCTTTGTTGGTAATTTTAAATCGCTTACCTACAGGAACCGCTATCGTCATAATAACGTGCTGGTTTCTAAATTTATCTGTTTTATTAATGGCAATGCCTTTGTCTAAAAACAGCGTACTGTCTTTTTGTTGCAAATCAAAATTAATCAACGATGCCAGGCGTTCTGCTTCCTGCAAGGTTTTCCCATTACTGATGCGAACATACTTTACTTCAAAACTATCAGAGGCCGCTTTTACAATACGGATGCGTAAATTTCTTACATATACTGTGTCTTGATCTAAAAAAGTAAAGGGTTCTATTTTTAACCAAGTATGGTTGTAATATTTAGGTTTCGGCTCTGCGCTTACTTCTAAATAATTCACTTTTGCATCAGGCAAGGTGAAAGTTTGTTCCATCGGATCATTTTGCTTAGAAAAACTTTTGGTAAGGGTTGCAAAAAAGAGTGGAATAAATATCCAGCTCAGCGCCCATAGTGACCAAAAGCCACCACGCACCCAAACATTTGCTTTTTTAATGCCCGCAATTTTTCGGATGATAGCCGTTACAATTCCTATCACTGGCACCCATATAAAAAATACGATAATGGCATAGGCATACCAGTTGTGTGCGCCATCTTCCAAAATAAAACGGCGTAATGGAAGTAGCCCTGTTGCAACAATACCTACTCCAAATAAAGCCGCCAATATAGAAATGGTAATAATACCGAGTACAAAATATACAAAGGCCTTAAATAAGATAGTAATGGTTCGGCCTGCAAAATGCAAGCAACCTCCGCGCTGTGCAGGTTCTGACACTGCATTTGTGGCTGTTGAAGCGGTTTGCGCCGCTTGCGCCTCGCTCGTTTTAGCTTGATTATACACCGAAGATCCCCAGCTTTGTGCTCTTTTGCCAAAACCTTCCATATCAGTTTGAATGGTATTTTTAATGCTATTGATGTCTACCTTTTCGCCACGCATTTCCAATTTATCGGCTGTGGTTTTTGCTTCTGGAAGCACCAACCAAAGTACGATGTATACAAATACAGCACTCGGGCTAAATGTTAATTCTATAAAATTAGGAAAGTCATCAAATTCCCAAAATTGAAACAAATGAAAATGATTCCAATTTAATACAAGGAGTATGCTAGGCACTAAAAATAAAAGTCGAATATAAATTACTTTAACATCAAAATATTTAGACAAGCCTGCACACACACCGCCAATTACTTTAGCATCAATGTCTCTAAATAATCTTTTTCGTGCACTACCAATTTGAGTAGTTGAAGTATTCGGAACAGCAATCCACAAGAGTACATATGCAAAAAGTGAAATACCAAATAGCAGTACCCATAATACGCGTACAAGTAGTGGATCTAATTTTAAATAATTAGCAATACCGGCACAAACACCACCAATCACTTTGTTTTGCTCGTCTCGATAAAGTCTTTTAGGATTTTCGTCGTTGTCTGAAAACTGCTCCTGCTTTGGATTTGAGCTGTTTGCATTTGTAGTTGCTTCAAAACCATCCTGTGCTTCAAAATCGGCGGGACGACCAATACTTTCGATAATTAAACGCATGTCATCTTCTGTGATGCAAACCGCGCCTTTTTTTAAACGGTCGTCACAAAGTTCTGCAATACGACATTCGATGTCATTGATGATTTCATCTCTACCTTCTTCGGCGTCAAAATATTGACGCAAACTTTCTATGTATTGTTTTAATGTTTCGTAAGACGCTTCTTCGATAGGAAGGATACGACCTTGGAAATTTATATTGATTACTTTTTTCATGGATCAAAATTTTAAAGCAGTTATGCTTCGGTGTTAGGGGTTTGGGGTTGTGTTAGTAATGAAACGGCATTTGCCATATCGTTCCAAGTTTGTAATAAAACAGAGAATGCTTCTTTGCCTGCATCTGTCATTACAAAATATTTACGTGGTGGTCCACTCACACTTTCTACCCATCTGTAATTTAATAAACCCGCATTTTTGAGCCTGGTTAGTAGCGGGTACAACGTACCTTCTAGAATGTGCAAATTGGCTGCTTTCATTTGGTCGATAATATCACTCGGATATACTTCACCTCTATTAATGATAGACAGGATGCAAAATTCTAAAACCCCTTTCCGCATTTGCGATTGTGTGTTTTGAATATCCATTGCTGTTAATTGAAACACAAAGATGGGATATATTTAGTACTATGCAAAACATAGTACTAAATATTTTTTACACAAAGTGGCAAAAAATACCTAACTGATTGTTTAGCAATTAGTTAGGTAAATAAAGTTTTAACAAAATAATTTTAAATTCACGACTGGTTCGTATAAATCGAACGTAATTTACCCCTAAATCACCGTTAATTCGTAAAAATCGCCCGGTTGTAGGTAGGTATTTGCCAGACTTTGTAGCTCCTCGGGGGTTACCGATTTGATGGTTTCGATACTCTTATAAAAGTAGTTTTCGTCGAGTCCATTGAGCACATAGTTTTTCCAACGGCCTATCAGTTGAAACGGACCATCCAAATCACCAAGCAGTGAGCCAATCATATAATTGCGCACCAAATCTAGTTCATCTTGAGCTACGGGCTCGTTACGCAGGATTTCCATTTCTTTAATTACTTCTGCGATCGTAGCTGCACAAACATCACGCCCAGCTTCGGTGCTAATCATCCATGCACTAGCATGCACATGATTTTGAAAATAACTATGAATACCATAGGTGTATCCTTTGTCTTCTCTAATATTACTCATGAGTCTCGATCCAAAAAATCCACCAAAGAGTGTATTGAGTACATGTGCTTTTTGAAAATCAGGATGGTGTCTATTTGGAAAAGGTCTGGCCATTCGAATAGCACCTTGCACACCATTTTCATCATTGATAATTTCTACCTTTTTTTGTGACGCTGTTACAACCGGATGTTCCACCACCACTGGTGCATCTGCGTGCAAAGGCAGTGTGCCAAAGGCTTTGTTAAGCATCGATTCATAACCTGTAGGCATTTTTCCAGCAACAAAGATTTTACAAGAGCCGTTTAAATAATACTGTTTATAAAAAGCTTTTAACAGATCCGTATTAAGCGCGTCATAATCTTCGGCGTTCGAATATGTGCCGTATGGATGGTTAATTCCAAATAAATATTCATCAATTAAACGGTTAGCAATAAAATCACATTTTTGCAAATTAACAGACAAGCGCTGTTTTTGATTTTGAATATAAATACCCAATTCTTGTTCAGGAAAAATGCTGGTTTCAATAATTTCACGCACCACCGGAAGTAGGGTTTCCAAATGTTTACTTAAACAGTGCAGCGTAATACTTGCTGTTTCGTTGTAGCAACTTCTATTTAAATAAGCACCATGAAATTCAAAAAAATCATTGATTTGATAGGCCGATTTAGATGTCGTGCCATTTTTGATTAAAAAATTGGTGGTAGCGGCTACCATGGGCTGCTTATCATACCAATTACCAGCGTCAAATACCCATTCTACCATCACCACGTCTTGTGCACCAGCGTTCATGGCATATACCGGCACTTTATTGTCTAGGGTAAACCGGTCACAATTTTTTAGTTGCAAATCAAAATGAACCGCCTCTTCTATCGTTGGAAATATTTTTCTATCTAACATGTGATTTTTTATTGAGCGTGATACAAGAGTGTATTTGAATTGGTATTTGCAAAAATTTTATTGGCATAATCATGAATACTATCAATAGTAATGGCTTGGTATTTTTGAAATTCCGTATTCATCATGCTAGCATCACCTAGTAATTCGTAAAGCGCAATACTACTTGCCCTACTCATCACACTCATATCTTCAAAAGCAATCACACTCTCTGTTCTATTAATAACTTTTTCTAGTTCTTTTGTTTCAATTTTTGTGGCTTTTAATTTTTCTATTTCTTCGTCTACAGCCTTCATTGCATTTTCCATAGAAACCCCTTTTACAAGTTTTCCATCTACCGCAACAAGACCTGCATCTAAACTTCCAAAATGATAACAATCGATACTAGAAAAATATTGTTTTTCTTTTACCAGTGTCTGATACAACCTAGATGCAGCGCCACCTCCCAGTATTTCAGTGAGTAAATCGGCGGCGTAATAACCAGGTGATAAACGGGCGTCCATATGCCATGTTTTTACAAAAGCATCGAGTGGCACATTGGCCTCTACTTCTAATTTTCTTGCTTCTGTTTGTAAAGGCTCAACGGATAATTGACGTTCATATTTTTTGCCCATTTCGATAGGACCAAACCACTTTTCTGCCAAACGTTTTACTTGTTCCAACTTTACATTTCCTGCCACCACTAATATGGCATTGACAGGACGGTAATGTTTAAAAAAGAAATTTTTAACGTCATCAATTTTTGCATTTTCTACATGCGACAATTCTTTACCAATAGTCATCCACCTATACGGATGCACGGTATATGCCAGTGAACGCATTTTATGCCATACATCACCGTATGGTTTATTGATATAATGTTCTTTAAATTCTTCACACACCACTTTGCGTTGTGTCGCCAAACTTTTTTCACCAAATGCCAAGCTTAACATTCGGTCGCTCTCCAACCAAAAGGCCGTTTCAATATTTTGAGCCGGCAACTGGCAATAATAATTGGTAAGGTCATTGGTGGTATAGGCATTGTTTTCACCCCCCGCACGCTGCAGGGGTTCGTCATAATCTTTAATATTAATACTACCTCCAAACATCAGGTGCTCAAATAAATGGGCAAAGCCTGTTTGAGCAGGATCCTCGTCTCTGGCGCCCACATCATACATTACATTCACCACCGCCATGGGTGTTGAGGGGTCTTCGTGAACCAAAACCCTTAATCCGTTGTCTAATACAAAGCGATCGAATTGAATCATAATAGTTAAAATAGACTGCAAAAGTACATACAACCCTGTTAGCTATTTTTAAAACTTGAACTATTCGGTAGTACCTTTGTACCCATTATTTAAAATAAGCAAGCATGCAATTAGCAGATTTATACCAAAAGGCACTCAATTTTGAGTTTTTGACCATCGAAGAAGGGATGTTTTTGTTTGAACA
>CAMAQW010000037.1 GCA_945860335.1 Sediminibacterium ginsengisoli
GACTCCCTTATTGAAGAAGTGAAGTACATGTTACTAATGGCTAAAACTGGAAAAGAAATTTATCCGTACCTACTTACCAAGTTCACCAATAAATACATGGCCCCAGAATTTATGGGTCAAGACAAAGTGTTTGTGTATTTGTTTGAAAACTTTTATGCCAAAGGAGATACGGTTATTTTAAATCCTGCGTCCCGAAAAACAGTAACAGAAAGAGCATACAGTTTAATGGCCAATCAACTCGGATTACCTGCAGCAGCTCTGGAATTGGTAGATTCGGTGGGTAAAGCCGTTTCACTCTATAAGATTCCTTCAAATTTTACCATGGTGGTATTTTACGATCCTAATTGTGGACATTGTAAAGAAGAATTACCGAGGTTAGACTCTTTTTACAGAGCCAAGTGGAAAGCCGTTGGGATGACCATGCTTGGGGTTAATATATACGACGCCGAACAAACAGCATGGAAAAAATTTGTAACAGAAAAAAAACTAAATAATTGGATACATGCCTACCAAACAAAAGCAGCAAAAGAAGCGGATGAAAAAGCAGGTAGGGCCAATTATAGACAGCTTTATGATATTTATAAAACGCCCACCGTTTATTTGCTAGATAAAGACAAACGCATCATTGCCAAGCAATTAACAATCGAACAGTTTGATGATATTATTCAAGTCAAGAGTAAGAAACAGCCTACCAAATAATTACACCAGTTCTTTAACGGCGTTATAAATTACTTTAGGTTTTCCGAGCGTGTAATAGTGTAATACCGGAACGCCAAATGCTTTAAGTTCCTTGCTTTGTTGTACCAACCATTCGGTACCTACTTGTTCGCAATCGGCATCTGTTTTACATTTATTAATGGCGTTGGACAAATCTGTAGGAATATCTACATGAAATATTCGAGGTAAAACAGAAAGTTGTTTTTTATTGGTAATTGGCTTAAGTCCTGGAATGATAGGAACGGTAATACCCATGTCCCTACAGGCTTTCACGAAATCATAAAATTTTTGATTGTCAAAAAACATTTGTGTCATGATATAGCCTGCGCCTTCATCCACTTTGTTTTTTAAATGCTTTAAATCTATTTCTAAATTGGGTGCTTCAAAATGTTTTTCTGGATAACCTGCAACACCCACACAAAATTTTGTTTGTCCACCGTTTTTAATGTCTTCATCTAAATAAATACCATTGTTCATGTTATTTACCTGCTTGATTAAGTCAATAGCAAAATGATTGCCATCTTTTTCAGGTTCAAATGATGATTCATTTTTAGCAGCATCGCCACGGAGTACAAGTGCATTGTCAATGCCTAAAAAGTCTAGGTCAATAAGTGCATCTTCGGTTTCTCTTTTTGTAAATCCACCACAAATAATATGCGGAACAGCGTCTACTTGATAATGGTTCATGATAGCCGCACAAATACCTACGGTACCCGGGCGTTTGCGCACTTCCACTTTTTCAAAAGTGCCATCCACCTTTTTCTTGAACATGGTTTCACTACGGTGGTAGGTCACATTAATCCAAGATGGCTTAAACTCCATTAAGGGGTCTAAATGTTCGTATAAAGTATTGATGGTCTTACCTTTTAATGGAGGTAACACTTCAAAAGAAATAAGGGTGTCTTTTGCCTGCTGTAAATGATCCGTTACTTTCATGATTGCTTGCTTTGTGGGGGGCAAATATTAAAATTAGTGCAATATACAGCCAAAAAGACTTTATAAAAAGGGTTATAGGCCTCAAAACCTGATACAGAAGAGGTTCATAAGCCCTATTTTTGTAGAAAGCAACTATTTTGAACGGAATCATACATACAAGTGCGCTACAAAAAAGTTACAAGGGCAGAACCGTTGTAAACAACGTTAGTGTAACCGTAAAACAGGGTGAAATTGTAGGTTTACTAGGACCTAATGGTGCTGGCAAAACAACAACATTTTACATGGTAGTTGGGCTTATTAAGCCAGATGAAGGTACTGTGTTTTTAAACGAAGAAGACATTACCAAGCTCCCAATGTACAAAAGAGCACAAATGGGCATTGGTTACTTACCACAAGAAGCAAGTGTATTTAGAAGCCTCAGTGTAGAAGATAATATTTTAGCAGTACTTGAAATGACAAAGCTTTCTAAAGAAGAACGTTTATTAAAATTAGAATCTTTACTGGACGAATTTAATTTACAACTTGTTCGAAAAAATAATGGCGATAGTTTAAGCGGTGGCGAAAGAAGAAGAACAGAGATTGCAAGAGCACTAGCCGTAGATCCAAAATTTATTTTATTAGACGAACCATTTGCAGGTGTTGACCCTATTGCCGTAGAAGATATTCAAATGGTGGTAGCTAAATTAAAAACAAAAAATATTGGGATTTTAATTACTGACCATAACGTAAATGAAACCTTATCCATTTGCGATAGCGCCTACCTCTTAATTGAAGGTAAAATATTTAAACATGGAACTGCCGAAGAATTAGCAGAAGACGAAGACGTTAGGCGCTTGTATTTAGGAACTAATTTTACGCTGCGCAGAAAAGATTGGATTATTGAAATGGGAAAAGAAGCCAAGCTTTAATTCACATGAAATTTTTAAGTCCTACCATATCCCGACTTGCCCTATTAAGAATAGCGCACATTGAAAGATGGGTAGCAAATCCAGTTGCAACGCAAAGAGAAGTGTTACAAGATTTAGTGACGCATGGACAGTACACGGCCTTTGGTAGAAAGTATGGTTTCAACGAAATTTTTAATATTCGAAAATTTAAAGAAGCCGTTCCCATTAGTGAATACGAAGACCTGAAACCCTTTATTGATAGGCTTTTTGAAGGTGAAGACCAAGTGTTGTGGAACACGCCTGTAAAGTGGTTTGCAAAAAGTAGTGGTACCACTTCAGACAAGAGTAAATTTATTCCCATCACCGAAGAAAGTTTAGAAGATTGTCATTACCAAGCCGCAAAAGATGTGCTTGCGCTTTATTATTATTTTAATAATAATAGTGATTTACTAACTGGTAAAGGACTTGTGATTGGTGGAAGTCATCAAATAAGTAAAATCAATGAAGATATAAGTGTAGGTGATTTAAGCGCTGTACTTCTTCAAAATACACCTATGTGGGCAAACTGGATTCGCACTCCAGAATTATCCATTGCACTCATGGATGAGTGGGAAACAAAAATTGAACAATTAGCGCAATCTACCATTGAAGAAAATGTAACGTCAATTTCTGGTGTTCCTACCTGGACACTTTTACTCATCAAAAGAATTTTAGAAATCACTGGTAAGCAAACTTTAAAAGAAGTGTGGCCAAGTTTAGAATTATACATTCATGGTGGTGTTTCTTTTACGCCTTACAAAGAACAATTTCAAAAACTAATTGGACCTGGTTGCACCTATTTAGAAATTTACAATGCATCGGAAGGTTTTTTTGCTGCGCAAGATGATCCAACTGTAGAAGGCATGCTTTTATTCTTAGACCACGGTATTTTTTATGAATTCATGCCCACCGAAGAATACGGAAAAGAAAAACCACGCACCATTGGACTTGACAAAGTGGAAATTGGTAAAAATTATGCATTGGTGATTAGTACCAATGGAGGTTTATGGCGCTATTTAGTGGGCGACACTGTTAAATTTACAAGCCTTGCGCCTTACCGGATTGTGGTAACCGGCAGGCTCAAACAATTTATCAATGCGTTTGGAGAAGAAGTGATGGTAGACAACACGGATAAAGCCATCGCAGCTGCAGCAGCAAGCACCGGACTTGTGGTTAAAGATTATACAGCGGCACCCATCTATTTTGGAGATCAAAACCAGGGGGCACATGAATGGCTGATCGAATTTGAAAATAAACCTGAAAGCCTAACAGCCTTTACAATAGCCCTGGACCAAAACTTAAAACTAGTGAATAGCGACTATGAGGCCAAGCGTTACAAAGACATTGCACTTGGGCTTCCAAAAGTGACCGCCCTTCCTGAGGGATTGTTTCATACATGGCTTAAAAACAAAGGGAAACTTGGGGGTCAACATAAAGTGCCAAGACTCAGCAACGACCGCAGGTATATCGATGAATTATTGTTGCTTTTACAACAATATGGATAGCTAAAATTCGTTCTACATATCTATAAATACTGGATATGAAATTACTAGCAGGCAAAGTCTCGATCGTAACAGGAGCAGCACGTGGAATTGGTGCCGCCATCGCATTAAAATTAGCAGAACAAGGAAGCCATATCGCATTCACTTACGTAAGTAGTGGGAGTGCCGAAAAGGCTGCAGCACTAGTAGCACAGATCGAAGCGCTAGGTGTTAAAGCAAAGGCATATCAGAGCAATGCAGGTATTTTTGAAGAGTGCGAAACCTTTGTAAATGATGTAGTTGCAACATTTGGTACGGTAGATATTTGTGTAAACAATGCAGGTATTTCAAAAGATAATTTACTGCTTCGCATGAATGCAGAACAGTGGGATGAAGTGATGGACACCAACCTAAAGAGTGTCTTTAATATGACCAAGCAGGTGATCAGGCCCATGATGAAAGCCAAATCTGGTAGTATTATCAACATGAGTTCTATTATTGGAATTAGAGGCAATGCTGGCCAAAGTAGTTATGCAGCAAGTAAAGCAGGCATTATAGGATTTACAAAATCAGTGGCCCTAGAACTTGGCAGTAGAAATATTAGATGCAATGCAATCGCACCAGGCTTTGTTGAAACCGACATGACCCATTATTTAAAAGAGGGTGAAGCTGCTACTGCCTTTTTAAGCAAAATACCATTAGGTAGGTTTGGAAAAGCGGAGGAAATTGCCTACACCACCCTATTTTTAGCAAGTGACATGAGTTCGTATGTTACTGGACAGGTAATAAGCGCCTGCGGGGGTTTAAACATTTAATAAAATATTGATTGTCATAACGTTGTCAAATAATGCTTATAAACTTGTTAAACTATTTAACAAATAGACTGTTTAATTAAATCGGCACTTATATTTACAAATAACTATGAAGCACCGTTTTTTAAACATTTTTTTAATCTTGGTTTTATTAATCCAGGTCCTGCCCGTTAAACAAATGGGTGAGCTCCTTTTTAATAATCAATTAAACGAAGAGATAAATTACTCGGATAGCGGATGCAAAGAAATCAACAAATCAATTGAATCTTCAATTGAACTAGAGGAAGCGCTTCACTTTGCATTAATACTTGCTTCATCAGCAACACAACTGAATTATTCTAATTTCCAAGATTGTATTCCATCGAATCACGTTTTTGATGTAAACGTACCGCCGCCAAATTGTTAATCGGTTTTAAACGATAACACGAATTTTTTATTGACGGCTCTTACTAATTTCCATGAAAAAATATTATTCGCATATAGGTGCAAACCTATCTGCATCCATTGTTGTGTTACTTGTAGCACTTCCACTTTGCTTAGGCATTGCCTTGGCATCAGGTGCTCCCTTGTTTTCGGGTATTATAGCCGGCGTAGTAGGAGGGATTGTAGTAGGTCTATTAAGTGGATCGCAACTTAGTGTTTCAGGACCTGCTGCAGGCTTAACCGCAATTGTAGCAGTGGCCATTTTAAAATTGCAAGTGTATGAAGCGTTTTTGCTTGCCGTTGTTTTAGCAGGCGTCATGCAAGTTGCGTTAGGCTATTTAAAGGCAGGCGTTATTGGCGATTATATACCAAATGCAGTTATTAAAGGTATGCTTGCTGCGATTGGTTTAATATTAATAATGAAGCAGTTTCCCCATTTAGTTGGATACGACGCAAACTTTGAAGGAGATGAGACATTTGCACAAGCAGACCAAAACAATACATTTTCAGCTATCTACACTGCATTAAATACTATAAAGCCTGCAGCTGCAATTATTGGACTCGGTTCAATTATACTATTGTCTATTTGGGAGAAGCCTTTTATTAAAAAAAATGAGCTATTGCGATTTGTTCCTGGCCCTTTGGTTGTAGTAATATTAGCCATTATTATCAATGGCACAATCGAACAATTGAGTGGAATTGCAAGTATAGAAAGCACGCACTTGGTGTCACTTCCAATTGCTCATTCTACAACTGAATTTATTTCCTTTTTTACACTGCCTAATTTTAGTTTTATTACCAATGTCCAAGTATGGATATCGGCTGTAACACTTGCGATTGTTGCATCTCTAGAAACATTACTAGGGATAGAAGCGGTTGATAAATTAGACCCATTAAAAAGAGTAACGCCAACCAATAAAGAATTAAAAGCACAAGGTTTTGGCAATATTATTTCTGGGCTGATAGGCGGCCTACCGCTTACTTCAGTCATTGTTAGAAGTTCGGCAAATGTAAGTGCGGGTGGAAAAACCAAACAAGCAACCATTTTTCATGGATTATTATTACTCCTATGTGCAGCACTGATACCAAATTTGTTAAATAAAATTCCATTAAGTGCACTTGCTGGTATATTAATTTTTACGGGATACAAACTTGCAAAAATTACTTTATTTAAAGAGTTTTATCAGAAAGGACTGAATCAATTTATTCCTTTCTGTGTAACCATTATTGCTATTTTATTTACAGATTTATTAATTGGTATTTCCATAGGAATTGCTGTTAGCATGATATTTATTATTCGCAGCAATTTTAAAACAGCTGTTTTGGTTGTAAATGACAATAATAATTACCTTATAAGGTTTAAAAAAGACGTTTCTTTTTTAAACAAGCCCATCATAAAAAGTGAATTGGAGCTCGTTCCCGAGAACGCCAATTTGGTGATAGATGTGGCCAGGGCGGAATACATTGATAAAGACGTAATTGACGAAGTCAATAGCTTTTTATACCACGCACATTTAAAAAATATTAAGGTTGCGCTTAGGACCAACCCAAGCAATGCCTTACATCGATTATTTTTAACCATTCAAAATATAAACTTATGAAAGTTTACGAAAAACTACTCTTAGAAAACAAAGCTTGGGCTAAAGAAAAACTTCAGCTCGATCCTTCCTATTTTAACAAACTTGCACATTCCCAATCGCCAGAATTTTTGTGGATTGGCTGTAGCGACAGCCGTGTACCTGCCAACGAAATAACAAATACCCAGCCGGGGGAAATATTTGTACACCGCAACATTGCCAATATGGTAATTCATACAGATGTAAATTTGTTAAGTGTTCTTGAATACGCGGTTACACACCTTAAAGTAAAACACATTATTGTTTGTGGCCATTACGGATGTGGTGGTGTAAAGGCAGCGATGGGTAATCATGATTTCAAACAAGTACTTAATATGTGGTTAAGGCATATCAAAGACGTCTTTCATTTACACAGAAAAGAGTTAAATAGTATTGAAGACGAAAATAAAAAATTCGACCGCTTGGTCGAACTAAATGTACAAGAACAAGTCTTGCACTTAGCAAAAACTTCTATTATTCAACGTGCCTGGAAACATGAACAAAGTCCGCAAATTCATGGATGGGTATATGGCCTAAATGATGGAATCATCAAACCGGTTTGTGAATTAAATCCAGACTCAGACATCGAAGATCTTTACAAGTACGACGATATTTAAAAAGAAATAAAAAATGCAAAACAACAATAAAGTAACCCCACTAGGGGCTGCTAGAAAGCTTGTGCACCTACTTCAATTAGACAATAAAGAAGTGTCTGCTATTTATGTGTATGCGATATTAGCCGGTCTTGTTCAACTAATTACACCACTAGGGATCCAAAGTATTATTGGATTTGTCATGGCCGGCTCCTTGTCCACATCCATTGTAGTTCTTATTACTGTTGTGGTACTTGGGGTATTTTTGAATGGTCTATTTCAAATTAGACAGCTTCAAATTATAGAAAAAATTAAACAAAAAATTTATACAAGAGATGCGCTTATTTTTGCAGATAGGATACCCAACCTAAATATAGAAAAGCTTGATAAATACTATTTGCCTGAGTTGGTTAATCGATTTTTTGACACCATTACACTTCAAAAAGGTATTGAAAAAATATTACTAGAAATTCCTGCCGCTTTTATTCAGATCATTTTTGGAATTATATTACTATCGCTTTACCATCCTATTTTTATTGCATTTGGCATTGTTTTGTTATTGATGTTGTATATTATTTTACGAACTACACTTCCTCAAGGTTTTACAAAAAATATGGAAGCAAGTGACTATAAATATAAAACTGCTGCTTGGCTTCAAGAATTAGCGCGTGTTGTAAAAACTTTTAAATACGCTCAAAAAACATCCATCCACGTGGACAAGACAGATAGCTTAGTAAGTAACTATTTATTTGCAAGAACAGGATATTTTAAAATATTGTTGACTCAGTTTTGGAGTTTGGTTGTGTTCAAAATTATAATAACCGCTGCCATGCTTATTGTAGGTGTCTATTTATTACTTAATCAACAGATCAATATAGGCCAGTTTATTGCGGCAGACATTGTTATACTTGCCGTGATCAATTCTGTAGAAAAATTAATTCTAACACTAGATAAAGCCTATGATTCACTAACCGCTATTGAGAAATTAAATAACATTAAAAGTGCTGCATTAGAAGATAGTGGCAATGAACTTGTCACAAGTAAAAAAGGAATTGCTATTGGTTTTAACGGTGTAAATTTTAAATATCCCGACGGAAAACAGGTTTTGCAAGATGTTTCTTTTAATATCAATGAAGGTGAAAAAGTATTAATTGTAGGTGCATCCGGTTCTGGAAAATCAACATTATTAAGGCTCCTAACTGCAACATTCACTGCGTTTGAAGGTAGTATTAGAATTAATAACATTGCCATAGGTAGCTATTCAATTAAATCGCTAAGGTCCAACACTTCGGTTTTAATTAGTCAACAAGATATTTTTCAAGGAACCCTTAGAGACAATATTACCATGGGAGATACAGCTGTAGAAAGTTATAAGCTATTTGAAATTAGCAAAAAAACAGGTTTAGATAATTTTATTAGTGGGCTTGAAATGGGTTTTGATAGCATTATTGATCCGGCTGGAAAAAAACTACCAGAAAAAATAAAACAAGGTATTTTGTTAGCAAGAGCCCTGTTAAATAAAAAACAGTTGTTTTTACTTGAAAATCCTTTTGATGGATTATCAACTGAAACAATAGAAGAAACCAAACAAACTATTCTGGATATGCAAGAAAGCACCGTCTTAATTACGGCTTCATCGAATTTATTTAAAGAGGTTTTTAATAAAGTTATTTATATAGAAAACGGAATGATAATTTCTATTGAAACAATAAATAATAAGTAATGAGCGCATTCAACAATATTTATCAAATTGACAAAGAAAATAAGGTTACAAGGGTATTTATAATCATATTAATTGTAGCCGCTATTGTACTTTTTTTACCATGGACACAAAATATTAGGGCAAAGGGAAGTATCACAACACTTCAACAGGAACAAAGAAGACAAGAAGTGAATACTATTATTGCAGGAAAAGTAGTAAAGTGGTGGGTAAAGGAAGGAGATGCCATTAAAGCAGGTGATACGATCATGCAACTAAGCGAGGTAAAATTTGAATACCTGGACCCACTTTTATTAGAAAAAATGCGGTCTCAGATTCAAGCTAAATCAGCTGCTATTGAGGGGTATACCAGAAAAGGCGAAATGGCTGGGAAACAAGAGAGGGCGTTAGCAGAGCTTCAACTTATTAAACTAGATCAGCTTAAAATCAAACAACAACAATTACAGCTAAAACTAGTATCAGATAGTATGGAATTGGTTGCACAAATCAATGAGTTACAGGTTACAAAAAGACAAATTGATGCAGCCAAAAATATGTTGGATAGCGGTGTCATTTCACTCGTAGATTTTGAAAGAAGAAAAGTGAATTATCAAAACGCTTCTGCTAAAAAAATTGCTGCAGAAAATAAGTATGCGCAGTCTAAGCAAGAAACGCTTGCTTTATTATTTGAACAAAGTAGCATTTTACAAGACTACAATGATAAAATAGCAAAAGTAAATGGCGATAAATTTACAGCGAGTGCAGATCAAGCCATTGGTATGGGTGATTTAGCAAAACTTGAAAATAGCTACGCCA
Organism: Sediminibacterium ginsengisoli; assembly: GCA_945860335.1. Lineage (GTDB taxonomy): Bacteria > Bacteroidota > Bacteroidia > Chitinophagales > Chitinophagaceae > Sediminibacterium > Sediminibacterium ginsengisoli_B. The sequence goes on from CAMAQW010000037.1 coordinate 10,020, forward strand.
ATTACGATGTAAGAAATAAACTTTACTACATCATTGCACCACAAACAGGGCAAATTACCAAAGCAAAAAAAGCGGGTATTGGTGAATACGTTAAAGAGGGAGAAATGATTGTTGAAATAGTTCCTAAAGATATCAAATACGCCGTTGAACTATTTGTAGAACCTATGGACTTACCCCTTATTAGTAAAGGCCAGAAAGTAAGATTTATTTTTGATGGATTTCCGGCCATTGTGTTTAGTGGATGGCCCAACAGTTCCTATGGTACTTTTGGTGGCGTCATTACAGTCATTGAAAATGGTATCAGCGAAAATGGAAAATTCAGGGTTTTGGTATCCGAAGATTCTAGGGATAACCCATGGCCAAAACAATTAAAATTTGGAGGTGGTGCCAATGGTATCGCACTTTTAAAAGATGTTAGTATTGGATATGAGCTATGGCGAAATATTAACGGATTTCCGCCAGAATATTATCAAGCACAAGTTGAAAAGACTAAAAAATGAGGTATTTAAAACAAATAATATTACTATTATTTATATGTTCAAAGGGATTTGGTCAGCAACTTACCTATAACGAGTTTATAGATCAAGTTAAAAAAAACCATCCCCTTAGCAAGCAAGCAACAATTGTTGTTGACAAAGCAAACGCCGATGCGTTGATTGCACGCTCAAACTTTGACCCCACTATTGGTTTTCTTTCTGACATGAAAACATTTGATGGCAAAAACTATTTCAATTACCAAAATACAGAGTTAAAAATTCCTACTTGGGCTGGTATAGATATTAGCACGGGTATAGAAAGCAACAGAGGGCAATTTTTAAATAGTGAAGTATCTAAAGGACAAAGTAGTTACCTTGGTATTAGCGTACCGGTACTTAAAAACTTAGTGATTGATAAGCGCAGGGCTGCTGTTTTACAAGCAAAAAATTTAATACTAGCTAGTGAGCAGGAGAAACAATCGATTGTCAACAATCTTCTATTAGACGCCAGTTTACAATATTGGAAGTGGGCAGCACAGTATCAATTATTAAAATTATACAATCAGTTTGTTGTTACATCTACCAATAGATTTAACATCACAAAAATTGCTTTTAACAACGGAGAAAGAGCATCACTAGATACACTGGAAGCACTTACACAATTACAGCAATTAAAAATTTTAGAAAACGACGCTGATTTACTTTTTACAAACGCAGGAATCGAATTATCTTATTTTTTGTGGGACAATCAGGATAGCGCCTTACAATTGAGCCCTACTATGATTCCAGACACACTCGATAGTAAAAAAATCTCGATGGAGACTGCCATTGGAGACTTAATGAGTTTATCCATTTTACAAAACCCAGAAGTACGTGCTTATGAGTATAAGATTAACAACTTACTCATTGAAAAGAAATTAAAATTTCAATCGCTACTTCCTATGTTAAATGTTAAATCAAACATTTTAAACCAAAACTATAACGTCTTTAAAGACGCTGGTGCACAGTTTTATCAAAACAACTATAAGTTTGGGGTAGATTTTAAAATGCCTTTGTTTTTGAGAGAAGGCCGTGGTGAATATAGAAAAGCGAAACTAAAAATTGAAGAAACAAACCTAGCTTTTGCTGCCAAAAAAATTGAGGTTCAAAACAAGGTTAAAACTTATAGCAACGAAAACTTTTTCCTAAAAAATCAGTTGGAAACACAGTTTATCATCAATAAAAATACCAATTCCTTACTAAAAGGTGAGCTCATTAAGTTTTATAATGGGGATAGTAACTTATTTGTCGTAAACGCACGTGAAAATAAAGTAATTGAAACTGCAGAGAAACTTATTTCTCTGCAGTTCAAAATTGTAAAATCGTATTACGGACTTAAATGGGCTAGCGGTACTATTAATCAATAAGAGAAGCATGCGTTAGCTGTAAAGCCTTACACTTTTCATTAAAATTTTTGATGTCCTTTTCAAGTATAGCGTTGAGTTCCGCTTTATAAATAAGCCACTCGGCATTTAATTCTTT
>CAMAQW010000038.1 GCA_945860335.1 Sediminibacterium ginsengisoli
ATTAAAAAAGTAACGGATGTAACAGCTGCAGCCGTAGAAATTCATATTGACTTAGCGCCGGGTATTTCTCCAGACATCACCATTGATGCACTTTATGCATTTACAGATTGTGAAGTGAGTATTTCACCCAATGCTTGTGTTGTAATTGACCATAAGCCACACTTTATTGGGGTGCAGGAACTTTTAAAAGATGCCACAGATAATACCAAAGAATTACTTCGCAAAGAATTAGATATTCGTCTTTCTGAACTTGAAGACAAATGGCATTATACCTCACTTGAAAAAATCTTCTTTGAAGAAAAAATATATAAAGAGCTAGAACAAAAACATGCTTCTTGGGAAAATGTAATTGAAGCGATTGATAAAGCTTTTACGCCGTTTAAGAAAAAATTAAAGCGTGCCATTGAAAGAGAAGACATTTTAAAATTGACGGAAAAGCCCGTTCGCCGTATTTACAGACTTGATATCAACGAGCTTATTGAGCAAATCAGAGGTATTGAAGAAGAAATCAAGCAGGTGAAATTTGATTTAGAGCATTTAACAGAATATGCAGTTGCCTATTTCGAAAATCTCTTAAAAAAGTACGGTAAAAATAAAGAGCGTAAAACAGAAATTAAAGCATTTGATACCATTCAGGTAAAACAAGTAGCGATTGCCAATACCAAGCTATACATCAATAGGGCAGAGGGTTTTATAGGTACCAGTCTTAAAAAAGATGAGCACTTATGTGACTGTTCTGATTATGATGACATCATTGCGTTTACAAAAGGTGGCACCATGAAAGTGGTAAAGGTTTCTGATAAAATTTTTATTGGGAAAGACATTTTATACGCAGCGGTATTCCAAAAAAATGATGAGCGTACCACCTACAACATGCTTTATGTAGACGGCGCTTCAGGTGTAACCTATGCTAAGCGTTTTAACGTAACAGGGGTAACGCGTGAAAAAGAGTATGATTTAACAAAAGGCACCGATAAAACCCGCGTGCATTATTTTACGGCCAATTTAAATGGTGAAGCAGAAACGCTTAAATTAATTTTAAGCCCTAATTGTACGGCACGCATTAAAGAGTTGGATTTTTATTTTGAAGAAATTGAAATCAAAGGCCGTTCTAGTATGGGTAATCAGGTAACCAAGTATCCTATTAAAACCGTTAAGTTTAAAGAACCTGGCAAAAGCACACTTGCTGGTCGTAAACTTTGGTTCGACGATAAATTTGGCAGATTAAACACCGAAGAAAAAGGTAAATACCTGGGTAGTTTTGAAGATGAAAAACTAATTGTTATTACCAAAGAGGGTACCTACGAATTGACAGATACGGAACTTGCTCAACGTTTTGATCCTGAAAAAGTGATGCTCATAGAAAAGTTTGTACCTGAAAAAATTATTACAGCTGTTTATTTAGACAATGATAAAATGCAGTACAATGTAAAGCGTTTTAAAATTGAAACCACCACGCTAAAAACCGAGTTTTTGTTTATCAAAGAAGGTAAAGGCAACAAGCTTGAAGCTGTAACCACCATACAAGAACCAATTTTGCAAGTGCAAACAGGTAGGGGTACCCAGGTACGCGCTGCCAAGTTTAAAATAGCTAAAATGGTGGATGTAACGGGCTGGAAGGCGGTAGGCTCTAAACTCACAGATTTTAGTAAAACCATTGAAATGCAGTGGGAATCGCGACCTGAGGGTCCTAATGCTCAACCTGAGTTGTTTGGATAAACTAACTTACTTTTGCACAAAGTAGAAGTATGGAACCTGTATTAGTAGGCTGTTACAATGAATTAAAGGTAAGTCGTAAGGTAGATTTTGGATTTTACCTAGATAATGGCGAAGAAGGTATTTTATTGCCTAAACGTTTTGCGCCTTCTACTTTAAAAATTGGTGATACCATCAAGGTTTTCGTTTACCACGATTCTGATAACAGGCTTATTGCAACTACCCAAGTAGCCAATGCATCTGTGGGTGAAATTGCGCTCTTAAAAGCAGTGGCCATTACAAGGCAGGGTGCTTTTTTAGACTGGGGTTTAATGAAAGATTTATTTGTACCTACTTCTAAACAGTTAGGTGGTATGCGTGAAGGTGGCACCTACCTTGTAAAATTGTACCTCGACGAAATGACCGGACGAGTAGCTGCCACAGAAAAAATCGAACAGTTATTAAGCAACGAAGTGTTAACGGTTAAAGAATTAGACGTTGTTGATTTAGTGGTGTACCGTAAATCGGAACTTGGCTATGTGATGATTGTTAATAACAAGCACACAGCTATTTTACACAGCAATGAAATTTTTAAAGAAATAAATATTGGCGATAAACTTACAGGTTTTGTAAAAACCATCAAGCCAGAAAATAAACTAGACGTTGTACTAGGCAAGCCTGGTTTTGGAAGGGTAGAAGATGAGCAGGAAAAAATACTTCGCTTACTGCAAGAAAATGATGGATACCTACCGTATCACGACAAGTCTGATCCAGAAGAAATTTATAACTTTTTTGGCATGAGCAAAAAGTCATTTAAAATGACAACAGGCACTTTGTACAAGCAGCGTAAAATTGAATTTACACAAACAGGCATAAAATTATTAGAATCATAATTATTATTCAACATGAAAAATCAAGTTGTTTATATTGTTTCTGCTGTTAGGACACCTATTGGAAGTTTTGGCGGCTCACTCAAAGATATACCTGCTACAAAGCTTGGTGCTACTGCGATTCAAGCAGCTATAGAACGCGCAGGTATACAGGGTAACGACGTGGATGAAGTATTAATGGGTTGTGTCTTACAAGCTAATATTGGTCAAGCACCTGCGCGTCAGGCTGCAAAATTTGCAGGCCTTCCGGATAGTGTTGTTTGTACTACAATAAATAAAGTTTGTGCGAGTGGTATGAAAGCCATTATGCAAGGGGCTCAAGCTATTTTGTTAGGTGATGCGTCTGTGGTGGTTGCGGGTGGTATGGAAAATATGAGTAGTGTTCCGTTTTACGCGGGTGCTATGCGTTGGGGTAATAAATATGGAGACACTACATTAACGGATGGGCTTGCTAAAGACGGCCTCACCGATGTGTATCATAAGTATGCGATGGGCAATGCTGCAGAACTTTGTGCTAGCAAATATAATTTCACAAGAGAAGATCAGGATGCTTTTGCGGTAGCTAGTTATACAAAAAGTAGAGCTGCATGGGAAGGTGGTGCATTTGATGCCGAAATTGTTCCAGTGCCTATCCCACAAAGAAGTGGTGATCCCATTATGTTTTCAAAAGACGAGGAGCCATTTAATGTAAAGTTTGAAAAAATTCCAGGATTAAAACCAGCTTTCATAAAAGATGGTACCATTACGGCAGCTAACGCATCTACCATGAATGATGGAGCAGCTGCGCTTGTATTAATGAGTCAAGAAAAAGCAGAAGCACTTGGTATCAAGCCTATTGCTATATTAAAGAGTTATGCCGACGCAGAGCAGGCGCCAGAGTGGTTCACAACAGCACCTGCACTGGCTGTGCCAAAAGCAGTGGAAAAAGCGGGCATCACCACTGCTGATTTAGATTGTATAGAACTCAACGAAGCATTTTCGGTTGTAGGGCTTGCCAATACGCAACTTATGCAGCTAGATGCTGCCAAAGTAAATGTTAAGGGTGGAGCTGTTTCCATTGGACATCCGCTAGGATGCAGTGGCGCAAGAATTGTGGTAACCCTTATTCATGCATTAAAAGACAGGTCAGGAAAATTTGGCGCAGCCGGAATTTGTAATGGTGGAGGTGGCGCATCGGCCGTTGTAATAGAAAATTGCTAAGGAAATTTTTGAGAAATCGCTTAAGCCGTTTGCTCTATAATTTCATCCATTGAAATACCCATATGACTTTCGTCGTAAGTGCATTCGCCATTAATGATCACTAGCACTTGAGGAGATTCGTGGTGCACTTTAAATTTTTCAGCAATTGCTGTAGATATATTTCTGTGTTGTAATAGGTCTAGTAAATAAAAATCTACACCAGCTGGTTGGGTGCTACTTTCCAATCTATTAAGTGCCATCGAGCTAATGCTACAACGGGTACTGTGTTTAAAAAGCACTTGCGGTAAATTAAATGATTCGGAAGCAATGGCTTCCAGTTGATCGATACTAGTTAGATGTTTCCAATCCATAAGGGCCTAAAAACGGTTTGCCAATTAAGGTCTAAAATAACGTGGATTGGTAGTAGGGCAGCCTCTGCTTTTAGAAGCATTACAAGAAATGATAAATGTGGCACCAACTAACAATAAAAAAAGAAGTGCAGTGGTCTTTTTCATACTAAAAGGATAGGTTAAGCGTTTTGTTTCTGAGCTCTATTCTTTCAAAGATACTTATTTGCTTTCAAATGAGGCCTTTTGGAAGGGATAGATCTGTTAAATATATAAACGAAAAGTTTAATTTTTTAGTATGAAGGTCCATTTTATATCTATTGGCGGAAGTGTGATGCACCAATTTGCCATTGCATTACAGGGGAAAGGGTATCAGGTTACTGGTACTGATGACGAAATTTTTGAACCCGCCCTTACCCATTTAAGAGATAAGGGTCTGTTACCCAGTGCTTTTGGTTGGCAGCCGGAGCTTATTACCCCAGATTTGGACGCGGTTATATTGGGTATGCACGCCAAGGCGGATAATCCAGAACTAATAAAAGCCCAGGAGCTCGGACTCTCTATTTATTCTTTTCCTGAGTATATTTTCCACGAAAGCCAGCAAAAAAAGAGGGTAGTTGTAGGTGGTAGTCATGGCAAAACCACCACCACCAGCATGATCATGCATGTACTGAAAACCTGCCATCAAGACTTTGACTATTTGGTGGGCGCAAAACTTGCAGGTTTTGACCAGTCTGTTAAAGTAACAAATGCCCCTACTATTGTTTGTGAGGGAGACGAATATTTGGCGAGTGCGTTACTTCGTCAACCTAAATTTCATTTTCTATTTCCACATGTTGCGATACTTACGGGCATCGCGTGGGATCATATCAATGTGTTTCCAACCTTCGAATTTTATTTAGAACAGTTTGTGATATTCATGCATAAAATTGAAGCGGGCGGCCTACTCATTTACAATGAAACAGATGAGGTACTTAATAATTTGGTGGTTGCTAATAAGCGAAACGATATTAGGTATATGCCATACAAAGTACCTGTGCATCAAATTACAAATGGCCAAACTTATATTACTTTAGATGGGGCTGAGGGTCCGCTGAGCGTTTTTGGTGATCATAACTTACTTAACATGCAAGCGGCTTATTATGCTTGTGCCGAACTTGGTATTTCTGCCAAAGATTTTGTGGGGGCCATGGCTAATTTTACAGGCGCTTCTAAAAGACTAGAATTATTGGCAAGCAATAATGCGTGTAATATATACAGAGATTTTGCGCATGCTCCTAGTAAAGTTATTGCCACTATCGATGCAGTAAAACAGCAATTCCCTTCCAGAAAACTAATTGGTGTTTTGGAACTGCATACCTATAGTAGTCTCAATAAAGAATTTATGCACCAATATAAAGGGGCGCTTGAAAAAACAGATACTGCTGTAGTTTTTTATTCGAAACATGCGCTGCAAATAAAAGGATTGCCTGAATTACCTGAAAGCTATGTGGTAGAAGGGTTTGATAAAAAGGGGCTACTGGTGATGACCGATAAAAATGCATTGGAGCAGTGGCTACAAGCACAAGATTATTCTAATACCAATTTAGTATTAATGAGTAGTGGTAATTATGATGGAATTGATTTACCTTCCTTTGCGCCAACTTTAATTTAATGTCAACTATGAAATTGCAATTAACAAGACCTATCGCATTTATTGATTTAGAAACTACAGGGGTAACCGTTAGTACAGACCGAATTGTAGAAATTGCAATTGTAAAAATTAGTCCCGACGGTACTAAAGTTGTTAAACGAAAATTAGTGAATCCACTCATGCCTATACCAGCGGGTTCAACAGCGGTACATGGCATTTCTGATGAGATGGTGAAAGATGCGCCTTCATTTAAGCAAATTGCCAATGAGGTAAAACAGTTTTTAGAAAACTGTGATTTGGGTGGTTATAATAGCAACCGTTTTGATATTCCAATGCTTATCGAAGAATTTTTAAGAGCGGGTATCGATTTTTCTATCGAAGGAACAAAACTAGTAGATGTACAAAAGGTATTTCACATGATGGAGCAACGTACCTTAAGTGCTGCCTATAAATTTTATTGTTCTAAAGTATTAGAAGGAGCGCATGGAGCAGAAGCAGACGCTACCGCAACATGGGAAGTACTCGAAGCGCAACTTGAAAGATATCCGCAACTTGGCGATACCGTAGAAAGCATTGTAAAAATTACCGGCGAAGAAGACATCGTAGATTTTGCACGCCGTTTTATAAAAGTAAATGGCATCGAAATATTCAATTTTGGAAAACATAAAGGCAAGCCCATTACCCAGGTATTAAAAGAAGAGCCTCAATATTACGATTGGATGATGAAGGGTGATTTTGCCATGAATACCAAGCAAAAGCTTACTGAAATTCTGAATAGAACCCTTGTTACAAAGGCTTAGTAAGGGGGGATTGGTCTATTGGATACTCAATTTTACCGGAATTAACACTGATTTGCATAACTAATGGAGCTTTGTGACATATAAATCCGTTAGTATTTGTATTTTAGCCCTTCTACATACCCCCTAGAAATTGGAAAAACTAGTAATCATACCAACCTACAACGAACGCGAAAATATTGCGGCCATTATTGCTGCTGTATTTGAATTGCAAGCAGGTTATCATATTTTAATTATTGATGATGGATCTCCGGATGGAACGGCCGCTATTGTAGAAGATTTAATGAAGTTGCACGAAGGGCAATTGTTTATTGAAAAACGTTCGGGTAAATTAGGACTCGGTACGGCGTATATCCATGGGTTTAAATGGACACTTGAAAAAGGGTACCAGTATATTTTTGAAATGGACGCCGACTTTTCACATAGCCCTCAAGATTTAGAAAGGCTGTATGCAGCATGTAATATTATTGGCGCAGACGTTGCGGTAGGTAGTAGGTATGTAAAAGGTGGAAGAACCGAAAACTGGCCACTTGACCGTCATATTTATAGTAAAGGGGGTGCGTTTTATACCAAGCTCATTACTTGGCTACCCGTAAATGATCCAACAGCAGGTTTTGTTTGCTATAAAAGAAAAGTATTAGAGACGATTAATTTAGATGAAATAAAATTTGTGGGTTATGCCTTTCAAATTGAAATGAAATTTAGTGCTTGGAAATTAGGATTCAAAATAATTGAAGTGCCCATTACTTTTGTAGACCGTAAAATAGGTCAGAGCAAAATGAGTAAGGGTATTATCAAAGAAGGCGTTTTAGGCGTTTTAAAAATGCAGTGGGAGAGTTTATTTCACCATTATGCAGATAGGCTTCGAAATAAATAAATGTGAGAAAAGCCTTACTTCAACTTCATGCATCTGTTTTTTTAGCCGGTTTTACCGGAATATTGGGCGTACTCATTGAGTTAAATGAAGGACTCTTGGTTTGGTACCGCATGGCCATTACAGTAGTTACATTACTTGCCCTGTTGGTACTTCGTAAAAAATGGCAGCATTTGCCTTCTACACAAGTAAAAAAATTATTGGGTATTGGTATGCTTATTGCACTTCATTGGGTCTTTTTTTATGGAAGTATCAAAATGGCCAACGTGTCTATAGGTCTCGTTTGTGTAGCAGGTGCCGGACTTTTTACAGCATTATTAGAACCCTTATTTTTAAAGGTAAAAATCAAATGGCCAGAAGTAGCACTTGGCTTATTAAGTTTACTGGGTATTTTTTTAATTTTCAAATTTGATGCACGTTACCGGTTGGGCATTGGACTAGGTATTATTTCTGCAATACTTGCATCTATATTTTCGGTGCTCAATAAAAAAGAAGTGGATAAGCAGCCTGCTCAAATGATGATGGTATATGAGTTAACAGGCGGCTTATTTTTACTCACTTTACTCATGCCATTTTACCTGAATTATTTTAATGTCGCCAAGGTGTTTCCTAGCTTATCAGATATTGGATGGCTCTTAATATTAAGTTGGCTATGTACCGTGCTTGCTATGGATTTGATATTACAAGCATTAAAAAAAGTATCCGCCTTTACCCAAAATTTAACGCTCAATTTAGAACCTGTTTATGGAATCTTACTTGCTTTTTTGGTGTACCAAGAAAATAAACAATTAGGGCCTAGTTTTTATTTAGGCATTTCTTGTATTGTTGTTTCGGTGGTTTTCCAAGTAGTAAGGGCCTCAAAGTCTTGATAATGTTCCATCAAATCTTTTAATTCCTTTTTAAGTTCCGTAATGATGCTTGCGTAAAACGGATCGTTAATGAGGTTGTTCATTTCGGTAGGGTCTTTTTGCAAATCAAATAATTCCCAATTGTTGTGCGGTCCATAAAAACGGATGAGCTTATACCTAGTCGTACGCACCCCAAAATGTGGTGCTACATGATGCGGCTTGGGATACTCGTAATAATGATAGTACATGGATTTTCGCCAAGTAGCAGTAAAAGATTTTTTGGCAGCAGGCGTTGTTTTTGCAACAAGTGGCAAAAAGCTTTTCCCTTGCATATCAGAAGGCGTTTGAATACCCGCAATATTTAAAATGGTAGGTGCAAAATCAATATTGACAATCATTTCTTGTAACTCAGTACCTGGTTTAATTTGACCCGGATAACGCATTACAAAAGGGGTACGTAAACTTTCTTCATACATAAAACGCTTGTCAAACCATCCGTGTTCACCCATATAAAAGCCTTGATCAGAGGCGTATATTACAACCGTGTTTTGATCTAATTTATTTTTTGCTAAATAGTCTAGTATGTTGCCAATGCCTCTATCCAACGATTTTGCCGTTGCCAGGTAATCTTTGAGGTATCTTTCAAATTTAAATTTAAGTAGGGCTGCGCTATCGTTTTTTACCGATTCATACTGTTTGGAAATTTCAGTATAATATTTTTTGTACGCTGCTTTTTGAGTTGGATCAAGTCTGGCAAACATGCCAGGGCCTACTTTATCCCAGTTGACATTGATTTTTAAATCGTCTTGTAAAACCATGGTTTTATCAACAGTCATATCTTGGAGGCGCGCTGCTTCTCGACCATTGTAATTGTCGTTAAAGTTGGCAGGGTAGGGAAAATCGATATTGTCAAATGCACCAAGGTCCTCTGTATCTGGCATCCAGTTGCGATGCGTTGCTTTTTCGCCCACCACTAAAAAGAAAGGTTTACTCGTATCTCTTTTATCTAACCAGCTTGTAGAAAAGTCTGTAATTAAATTTGTGGTATAGCCCTTGTACGATGTTGTGTCGTTAGGCATATTAATAAAGTTGGGCTGAAAGTATTGGCCTTGGTCCGGTAGTATTCTAAAAAAATCAAACCCCGATGGAAGTGTTTGTAAATGCCATTTGCCAATCCAGGCAGTTTGATATTCTTTTTGTTTGAGTAGTTTTTGAACCTGTTGTTGGTTGCCATCAAAAAACCTGCGGGGTCCATTGTCTTTTAAACCGTTGATGTGGTTGTATTTGCCTGTTAATAAAACCGCTCTGCTAGGTGCGCAAATGGAGTTGGTTACAAATGTATTTTTTGCAATCATACCTTCTTTGGCAATGCGGTCTATATTGGGCGTTTGCATCAGGCTTTTACCATATGCGCTAATGGTTTGCTGGGTATGGTCGTCCGAAAAAATGACAATAATATTGGGTGGCTTATTACTGCTTTTTTGAGCTTGTATTAGACTACTACAAACGAGTAATAATATACATAAAAACGAAAATTGTTTTTTCATAGGATTTATTTTAGCTCCCAAAACTTTTTTGGTTGGGTAGTCGTCCCCAATCTGGTAAATCAATATTTAAATTGTCATGCTTTTCTAGCATTTCTTTTTTTAAAGCTGCACGCATGCTTGCAATTTTAATTTGCATGGCTGGATCTGCTGCTAAATTATTTATTTCGAAAGGGTCTTTGTTTAAATCAAATAATTGTGTGGTGAGTACCCCTTTAACATTGTATACAATGAGTTTGAAACCATCACTGGTTTTGATACTTCGGCTCCAATGTCCGTACACATTATAAATTTGCGTTCTGATATTTACCCCCGGATTTTTAATACTCGGCATAAGGCTTACTGCTTCTACGCTAGCTGGTTTTTGAATATTTAGGTATTCATAGATCGTGGGGTTGATATCACTTAAATAGGTAAACCCATTATTTTTTTTATTGACCGGTATGCCGGGTCCTGCCATAATAAGGGGTACACGTATACTATGTTCGTATAAATTTTGTTTGCCGAGTAAGCCGTGCTGCCCAACTGCGAGTCCGTTATCGCCAGCAAAAACAATCAGTGTTTCATTTGTAAGTCCGGAAGCGTCAAGTGCAGCTAAAATACGCCCTAATTGTGCGTCTAATTCAGATACCATACCATAGTAATGTGCTATTTCTTTTTTTACGGCATCTGGCGTTCGGGGGTGGGGAAGTAGCATTTCATCTCTTACCGCTAAATCGCCATTGTCAAAGGGATGTTGCGGTAAAAAATTGGGTGGGAGGGTAATGGTGTCGGGGTTGTACCAGGCGTCATATTTAGTAGGAGGTGTGCGTGGGTCATGCGGTGAAGTGAGTGCGACATAACAAAAAAACGGCTGCTCTTTTGCTTTTTTGCTGCTTAAAAATTGAATGGCAGTTCCTGCATATAGTTCGGTACTAAACGTATCGCTCTTCCAACTGTTTTTTGGGTCATACACGCCAGTAGGGTCAAAATGATTGACGGTTGGATGAAACTGACCTCCATTATTTTCGAAGTGCATACCACCAAAAAATATATGGCCGCCATCATTAAAAAAACGGTGGTGCGACGCTTTGTCTGAATGCCATTTGCCGGTATGAAAAGTAGTGTAGCCTTTTGTTTGAAGTATTTCGGGAAGTCCGGTTAAACTATCCGGTATTTTGCCGCCATCGCCAGGGAGCCTGTTCACGTACCTGCCTGTTAATAGCATTACCCTGCTAGGAATACATACTGCACCTTGGTGCCCGCCCATCACGTGTGCCTGCGTGAATGTAAGACCCCTTGCTACTAGTTTATCTAGGTTGGGTGTTTTAATTTGCTTGTTGCCCAGTGCATGTATGGTTGCAAAACTTTGGTCATCACTGTAAATAATGAGTACATTTTTTGCCCGCTGAACTTGGGATTTTTGCGCGGCCGCGGCCGCGAAAAAAACGCCGAACACCATTACATTAAATAAATATTTAAATCGCATGCCGCTCTTTGCTTATTGAATTTGCAACTGATAAGCCACCACCGAATTTTTCATAAACGTGGGCACGTAAATGATTTTCTTTTTTGCGTCGTAGCCAATGTCTGCGCTGTTTATTTTTTCTGATCTGGTGTCAAATAAAGTTATTTTTTGCGCGCCTGCTACAATGTAATAAACAATGCCATTCCAGCAACTTACAATGTACTGATTAGGGGCCACTCTTTCGATACCGTCGGTGCTTGGGTCCATACCATCCATGATTTTTGAAATAGCACCACCAGGTGTTACAGATAGTAATGAGCCTCTATCTAAAATGAGTAATTGGTCTTCGATGCTTAAAAGTCCATTAGGCCCTTGCAGGTTTTCTACTTCTATACTTACGATGCCATTTTCGATGCGGTGCACTTTTCCGGTTCTGCTATCTGATACAAAAACAGCGCCATTTTTATTGACAGTCACATCATTTAAAAAAACTGATCCTTCTACTGGAATCCTTTTAATGATCGTGGCTTTTTTTATATCAATAACTACAAGCTCTGTTAAATCTGCAACATACAGTTCTTGTTTGTATTTGGCCAT
>CAMAQW010000039.1 GCA_945860335.1 Sediminibacterium ginsengisoli
AGCTTCCGACATTGTAATGATGGAAGAAATTGAACGCGAATTATTAGACAGCGACGATTTTGAATTTGACAAAGAATCGGAATAAGCAAATACCTATTGAATTATTTTTTCAATTCGAGTGAGCTTACCTGCTGCATTCATTCCTTCTAGTACAATTCTAAATTTTGTGGTAACGTCGTTATTGAAAAAATCCAACTTAACGAGTTTGGTTTTCTTGTCTGTTAAAACATATGGATTCCAATAAAGTGTGGTGCGTACATCAGGTACTTTGGTTGGCGCTGCGGTATAATTGGGACTATAAAATTCTTTGTAATTGGTATACCCAGTTAAAATGGCATTACTCAATCCTTTTAAACTTTCATTTTTTAGATCGGCAGGTTTTTTAGTATAAATTGCGATGGCACCAGAAGGCCCAGAACCAGAAGATCCCATAAATGGTGGACGAAAAACTTTGATGTAAGCAATATCACTCATTTGAATACCCATCGTTTGCTCGGCATCAGAAAGCATTTCATTTAAAAAAATATCCGGAGTACCGTCACGCCAATTTAAGCCCGGTACATTGTTGCTATTCGCATCTTCGGCACCATTAGCCCCAAGTATTGGAATTGACATGGTCATGCCCGGAATTAAATTTTGCAAGTACTGAAATACGTTGGTAGCACCTGTTGCATGGTTGTCATTTTGTACATCAAAAGCGTAACTATCTTTACTAGAAAATAAACCTGATGTATATTTTTCGTCTAAAACATCAATGGGAGATTTGGCCTTTGATTGCACCACTACTTCTTTTAACACCACCACCGAGTCAAATGTTTTTTTAATTTTTTTAGCTTGCGCTTCCATATACATCAGATAAGAAAGCCCCGCTGTATCAGGTTTTGCAAAATGATAGAGCTGAATTTGTGTAGGATATGAAACAGTAGGCAAACTATAGGTAAAATTAGCAAGTGTATTTGGCGCTACTTTTTTGTCGCCGTTAATTTTATAAAAAACGCGCACCGTATCAAAAAATATAAGTCCGCGCTGACTAAAGCTAGCATCGGGAGCTATTGGTGCAAAAAAGTACTGTTTGCTACTATCTTTTGATTGCAGCACCATCGTAATGCTCTGTACCAATTTATTATCAAAAGTGCCTCCATTATATACAGCACCTCTAATTTGCAAATAGTCACTATCCATTTGATATTTTAAATTGGGCAGCTTGCCTTTAACCATTTCTTCCCAATTGTATTTACGCCAACCATGCGTAAGCATCACTAAATCTAATTTTGCAGGTGTTTCAGCATCGGTACTTGAAAAATAATTGGCCGCATTGGGAATGGCACCTTTGATATCGCCTTGCAATAGCAGGTTAGAAAAAATATTAGTTGAATAGTCCTGCACTGCATTTACATCGGTAACAGATACTGATAAGTTACTTAACAACGTATCTTCTACTACAATGTCAATGGTATTTTTTGCGCGTTTAAACAAACGAGGCGTAAACATTTTTACCGAAGGATAAAAAGCGTGCAGGTTATTATTGATAAATAAAACCCGCTCTGCAACAGGCACCCATGCCGCATCAAAAACTGTTATTTGTAAAACACCGGTAGGCAAACTATCGGTAGGCATGGCAAGTGCAGCTGATTTTTTTGTTTGAAGTTGAATCGTAGACTTGTATACCATGCGCTGATTCATGGATGCTACAACATGCAGTTGCAAAAAGTTTTGCGCCGTTGTCAGTGGACGCTGAATAACTATTTTAGCCTTATCCTCTTGCAACATGGCTTGCATCACAATGCCGTCTGGTTTTGCAGCAGGCATGGCGGTTGTATGCACGGTTCCAGCAGCATCTACCCAAATACAGTTATAGGTTTCCTCTTTTTCTGGCAAAAAACTAAAAACACCCATCCCATCGTGTACCGATTGGATAGAATCTATTAACACCATTTTACTATTAAAGATGGCCCCTTTTATAGCAGCAGGATCCCCATTTTGATTCACAGACAAAAAACCTACCTGTGCTTGCAAACCAGCAATTAATTGCCCGCCTTCTGGAAAAAATTGGAGTTTATAAATAGGATCAACTTTTTTTGAAATGGCGATAGAATCAGACCCTTGTACTGTAATGTCTTTGGTGAAAATAAAGGCAGCATCAAAATTAAGCATCCACCTAGTGTAAGCTTTGATTCGAATACGCGTTCCCTTATAATTTTGAGGTATTTCAAATTGAAGTTTTGCAGAAGATTCAAAAATGGGGTGCACCGTATGCTTAATAAGTTGCCCCGCATCATCATACCAGTCTGCGTAAAAATTTCTACTATAATCAGATATACCCTCGCCCGCTAAAATATAAGCCTTACCCCAAATGGTTTCCCCTTTTGAGTAAAGGCCTTTATCAAAATGAATGTGTAATTTTTCTTGTTGGTAGTTTTCTTTGTAAACAGCAAGCATAGAATCCAACACTTGTGCAGACACCACAAAAGGCGCACAAAACAAGAGTCCAATTAGCAACAAATATTTAGCCTTCATGCGTACAAATTTACAAAACTATTGATGCAAACCTTGTTAAAAAAATAGGGCGAAAAATATAATTTTTCGCCCTATTCAAATGTATTATTATTTATTATTGGTGCTTATCTAACGTTAATGCCAAATAAGGAAGTCTTGCACCTGTGGCAGTAGCATAGCCCATACTAAATCCAGTAAGTGCTAAACCACCTTGTAATCCATTTGAGCTAGCGTAACTAACAAGAGCAGCAGATGTAGCCGCAGCGCCAGCCGCACGAATAGCCCATGTAGTTGTAACCCCAGAAACATTGATTACAGGAATATCCATGGCACCAGAAGTACCTAAGTATGGGATATTAGCTTTCATTAATGTCCCGTTTAAGTATAAATCTACGGCAGGAACATTTGGCATGAGGTGCACAAAATTAAACCTACAAACTCCACTTTCAATATTAGCGATATTATTTTTAACAAGTACCGACTTCATATTAGCAGCAGTATCTGTTAAGTGAAGTGTTTGAGGTGTATTATCTGTAATATTTACGTTTGTATTAAACAATACCACAGAATCTGTATTGGTATTAAATTTAGGCATTACAATTGAAACGGAATTGGTACCTAAAGGTACACTCATATAAAGTGCAAAGTTACTACCACGGGTGTTATAACCGCCTCCTGGAAAAGGAGTACGTGATTGCAACAAATTACTTACGTAGGCACCATTTAATTTAATACGCAAATTTGCGTAATCTATAGCATAAGCAAATGCTAGATTTACTTTTAGCTGACCTTTATTAGCTTGGTTGCCATAAGTGTCGTAAGGCTGATTGGTAACCCCTGTATTTTTTTTGCAAGATGCAAATACAAAGAGTAGCGCCAATGGCATTATATATTTTATCATTTTTTTCATCTCTTACTTTTTTTGCGTTAAGATTATGGTAACATGAACCACTGTTCTTTGGTATGGTAATCAGATGCCAATGCACCAATTTTTTGTAACGCTGGAATATTATATAAATACTCAGAGTTGTATCTAGGACGACATCTGTACGGTAATTTACCAGCATTATAAATGTTCAGTGTTGTTGGCAATGTAAATCCTGCATATACTTTTTTACCAGTAGCTGGATCTAAATCGATGTACCTAAACCTACGCATATCTGTCCAAGTTTCGCTAAATCCATATCCGTAAAGGGCAATGTACTTTTGAAGCATAATGTGCGAAAGCGTTAAACCATTAGCATCGGCAGGCATCACTTTAGGATTGGTTAAGTAAGCAGCTTGAGAAGCTGGCGTAATTATACTTGCCCAAGGAATACGAGATTGATACTGCGTAGTTAGCATTTCAAAATTTAATTCGATGGCTCTTTTATACGTAGACAATGCTAACGCCTTATCCCCTTTGCGAAGAGCAGCTTCTGCTTTTGTAAATAAAACTTCAGAAGCAGTTAAAAGCGGGAATGGCGCTAGGTTGTTAAAAATGTAACGACCAGAATCTGCTGTAACACTTGTTGAAGAATAGAGCGCGCGCCAGTAGTTTCTTGGCTGATCTGCGGTACCGAGCCCTGTAGCTCCCTGACCTGGCAGAACACCCTTATATGTACCATTTGGATTTTCATTGATCAAATACGGCGTACGAGGATCCATTACACCTGTAAATGGAGATTCTGTATTTACGCCAGTTAATAGATTTGCAATAAATGATGACTGACGAAGTGTTGCAATGTTGTTACGGTATGGTCCAAAGAAATTATTGGTACCACTAAAGTTACCACCTACCCATTTTTGAACTGCATTATCTGCATTTGTTACTACAGACATGTCTGAGTATTTAATTACAGAATCAGCGTAGTTTTTAGAAGTGTAAACCGCTTTATTGCTGAGGTGCGCAAAGGTTTTAGCCTTTACTGCATAAACAAACTTTTTCCATTTGTTTACGTCACCACCATAAAAATAGTTGTCACCATATTTAAGGTTGGTAGCGCTTACTGCACCATCAGTTCTATTTAATAATGCAATAGCATTATCACACATCACTCTAACAGAATCATACACATCTGCTTGGCTATCATAATCAAATTGTTGGCGCTCGGTATCAAATGCTTGACGCATAATCACTTCACCATACTGTTCTGTGGTAACCAACCAACTCCAAGCAAAAATGGCAGTAGCAACACCTACATAATCCCATTTCTTTTGCTGAGTTCCTCTAGAAATAATGTATTTAGCATTAGGTCCAATTCCATAATAATGCATTGCCCAAACGTTACCAGTAACGTCTGATGCAGTTGCAAAAACACCACCTAATTGATCATAGGAATTACTAGCACTATTCGTATGCCACCACTGAATGTATTTGGCCAAGTTAACAGCGTCAGTAACCGGACCATACGATCCACCACCACCACCCGTTGGGGGTGCCGCTGTAGATGTCATTTGATTGATAACGTTAGGTAATATGGCTTCTATAGCCCCTTCAACCGGGTTGTTAGGGTTTAAGTAAGCATCGTCTAATTTTTTACTGCATGACTGTAAATTAGCTATACCAACTAATGCCAGTGTTACTGCAATAAAATAATGTATGTGCTTTTTATTTTTCATAATCATTTTTTTTACAAGTTAAAATCCTACTCTTAATCCAGCATTAAAGCTTAGTGGAGCAGCAATGTTTCCATAATCGAAACCAACTGCACCAACACCTCTAAGAGAAGCGTTACCACCATTTGCAGCAGGATCAGCACCAGAATAGTTTGTAAATAAGAATAGATCATTCATGGTTACAAACAAACTAAGTGATTTGAAATTTACAAAATCAAGTAAACCAGGATAATCCATAT
This sequence comes from Sediminibacterium ginsengisoli, assembly GCA_945860335.1. Classification (GTDB taxonomy): domain Bacteria; phylum Bacteroidota; class Bacteroidia; order Chitinophagales; family Chitinophagaceae; genus Sediminibacterium; species Sediminibacterium ginsengisoli_B. The sequence continues at coordinate 5,334 of CAMAQW010000039.1, forward strand.
TCTTTCCAGCATTGTTTACAAGCGCTTTTGAAGGAATGGTATAACTTAAAGAGATATCACGAAGGCGGAATGCTTTGATATTGCGCTCCATGTAATCTTCTTCCGGCATGTTACTAGAACTGTAATACAAGTTATTGTAGTATGGTGTTACTAAAATATTATTACGTGTTGGCGTAGCCGTATTTTCTAAACCATCCTGTAAAATACCAGACACCACCCTTGGCGTTAAACGATCTGCTGTTTTTGCAGATTTACCAAGTGTAGTTAAGTACATTCCTGTAGCATTATAAATATCGCCGCCCAGTCTTAGATCCCATAAGAATGATAAGCTTAGGTTTTTATAACGTAAACGGTTGATTGTACCTACTGTTAATCCAACAGTACGATCTCCTCTTACTCTAAACACACCATCATTTAATGGTAAACCAGTTGTTGGAGAAATTAAAACTTCACCATCATTTTTTGATAAACCGTTTGGACCTGGAGCAGATAAATCTTGTCTTCTGTAACCAAAACTTGTAATAGTACCTGTAGAATAACCAGGTCTTAAACCACCTCTTGCATTTGAATACAACCAGGTAGAAGCGTCATAATAGTCGGCACCAGCAATATCAATTGGCAATGGAATGGCTAATACTTTGTTCCACATGTGGTTTACGTTGAATTGGATATTCCAATCAAAGTCTTTCTGACGAACTAACTTGAGTCCGATAGAAAGTTCCACCCCTTGGTTACGAACGCTAGAGTTGTTAGCCGTGTTAAGTACAAATCCTGTACCATAAGAAGCTCTAAAACCTTGTGCAATTTGATCAAGGGCTAATGTATTATAATAAGCAGCATCAACTGTTAGTACATCACCAAACATTCTAAACTCAGTACCTACCTCGTACGTTTGCTGACGCTCTGGACGCAAATAAGGGTTGGCATTGTAGAAAGAATATTGTAACGGCACATTAATAACGCCACTAGCACTTGTAGGTGGTGTTAATGCACTTGTTACCGTTGGTACAAAGTTAGACTGGTTCGCATAGGCATTTGGAAGCCTTGCAGTTTGTGCTAAAGAGCTTCTGATTTTCCAATAGCTCAATACCCCACCTTTTAATTTAGGAAAGATATCACTCATGATAATACTGATGTTTCCACCAGGATAAGAGTAATTTCTGTTCGCTTTAGGAAGTACAGATGAAGATTCGAAAGCCATAGAACCTGTTAAGAAAATAAGGTTGTTATAACTAATGGTCGCTTCAGCAAATCCTGCAATTTGCATAGATCTTACTTCGTTCCACTGATTATTACCATATAATGTAGTTCTACTTAAACGAGTTCTAGTAGCAACGCCAGTAGCAGAACTATCAAAGCTTCTAATACTATCTTGTGTACCAGAAATACCAAATCTTTCTAGTTTATTTTCTGCCCAACGTGTACCTACAGTAACACGCGTATTAAACTTGCCAAATGTTTTTTTAGCAGTTGCAGTAATCGTGTGGTTGTAGTTGCCTGCTTTAACCCAGTAGTTATCTAGTTGACCTTTATTGGCCATTGAAGATTGTGAAGCAGATTCCGGATCACGGAATTGGAAACCAGAAGTTTCATAGGTGTTATAACCAAATCTACCCGCAATTGACAACCACTTTAAAGGATTGTAGTTAATGGATAAGTTTGCAGTGTAGTTATTGGTTTTATCTTGTGATTCATTTCTATGAACAGCAAAAAACGGATTGTCTGTTTCAGCAATCGTACCTAAATATGCATCTTCAGCTGTATTGTTGGTCGCAATCAAATAACGCTTGTTACCATTCGGTAATAAATAATTCATGGCGTTATCTGTAACAGGCCACATAAATAAATTAAGCAAATATCCACCAGCACCTTTCATCGCTTTATCGTTGATACTATTACTGTATGCAATAGAAGGTGAAATTTCTAAATTCTTAGTGATTTTAGTGGTATTTGTAAGTCTAAAGTTGGTACGTGTTAATCTTGTGTTTGGCACTACCCCAGTTTGATCATAAAATGATCCACTTGCACGGTAGCTAGATTTAACGGTACCAAAATCGGCACTTAAGTTATGCGTAGAACCTGCCGAATTATTAAAGAAGTTTCCAATATTGTCGTAAACTGGAATATCTGCACTCATAGCAGGACCAAAGGAAGAAAATGTGCCTGGATTTGCAATTCCATTAGATCCTTGTTGGAACCCAGTATAAACAGCAGGAACATTTCCAAGTGATTGGAAACGGAAACTATTGTCGTAGTTAACATTAAACTTTTTACCTGCAGTAATCTTTGCTTTTTTAGTGGTAATGATAATGGCACCATTACTAGCAGAGCTACCATAAAGTACCGTTGCTTCAGGTCCTTTAAGTACAGTAACACTTTCAATGTCGTTCGGGTTTAAATCCGCAATACGGTTTGTAAAGTCGTTAGATGTGTTGTTTTGACCAGCAGCACCCGGAACTGTTTCTGCAGCGTTGATTGCATCATTTTCAATTATGATACCATCTACCACAAATAAAGGTTGGTTGTTAAGGGACATTGAGTTAAAACCTCTTAATACAATCGTAGAAGATGCACCTGGAACACCAGATGTTGCTGTGATTGTTGCACCCGCAATTCTACCTTGCAATCCATTTAAAAAGTTTTCACGTTGTGTTTCTTTTACATCATCCCCTTTTACAGTTTGTGCAGAATAACCAAGGTCTCTTGGTTTTTTCTTAATATCCATCGCTACAGTAACTTCTTCAAGTTCTGAAACAGAAGATCGCATAGAAATAGATACTGTTGCGCCATTAACGGTTACACGCTGGCCATCATAACCAATGTAACTCACAAGTAAGGTTTGACCCTTATTTGCTTTAATGTTAAACTCACCTTTTTCATTTGACTGTGTAGTAGATGTGGTACCTAACACTTTTACGGTAACACCTTGTAATGGTGTTTTTTTGTCGGCATCTAAAACTTTACCAGAGACATTTTGACTCTGTGCCATAGATGGTAACGAGAAAATGAGAAGTAGTAACGTAACTACTTTCATCAAGGAAGCAATTTTTCTCATACTAGTTTTTGGTTTCTATGAAGAATGATTGATTATAATGAGCCAGTAGTTTCATACGTATTGGCCGTAATAATCAACACAATGTTAAAATTTCTTAGGCATATTTCAAGAACTATTTAGGCGAAAAATTGGGTTATCCACAGGATTTCGGGATAAAATAGCATCAATTCGGGTTATTATTCGGTAAATGGATGTTTTGAAGGGGTTTGCACTTATTTCATATAGTATATATTTATAATGCGAAATTGTTATTTATCGTCTTTTTATTCCTTTCTATTAACTTCGTGACCTTAATGATTTCCCCAAATACCATACAACAAATTACTAGCCGCATCGATATCATTGATATTGTTGGAGAGTTTGTAAAACTAAAAAAGAGAGGCACCAACTATTTGGGTAACTGTCCTTTTCACAACGAAAAATCTCCCTCTTTTACAGTCTCTCCTGTAAAAGAAATTTACAAATGTTTTGGTTGCGGTAAAAGCGGCAACTCCATTACATTTTTAATGGAGCATGAAAAATATAGTTATGTAGAAGCATTAAGATGGTTAGCAGCAAGATATAATATTGAAATTGAGGAAACAGAAACTTCTCCCGAGCAAAAAATATTAGTTCAAACTTCCGACAGTTTATACGCCATCAATCATTTTGCACAAAAGTTTTTTAGTACACAATTACTAGAAACTGATGAAGGGAAAAATATTGCACTCTCCTATCTACAAGAAAGGGGATTTAGAAAAGAGATCATCGAAAAATTTCAGATTGGTTACAATCCTGATAGTAGAACCGCTTTAACAGAAGCGCTCATCGCCAATCAATTTAATCCTACACTACTTCCAAAAACAGGTCTTGTATCCAACAGAAACGGAGATGAATTAGTAGATAACTATAGAGGCAGAATTATTTTTCCAATTCATGGAAATACGGGTAAAGTCATTGGCTTTGGCGCGCGTGTAATTGGCAAATCAGATAGAGGCCCCAAATACATCAATACCCCAGAAAACGAAGTTTACAGCAAAAGTAAAATTTTATATGGCTCCTACTTTGCACGTATGGCCATCGACAAAGCAGATGAGTGCTTACTAGTAGAAGGCTACACCGACGTGGTTAGCCTACACCAAGCCGGTATTGAAAATGTGGTAGCTAGTGGCGGTACTTCACTAACCACCGAGCAATTAAGGCTCATAAAAAAGTATACACAAAACCTGACCATTATTTATGATGGTGATAGTGCTGGTGTTAAAGCGGCGCTTCGTGGGCTGGATATGGCACTCGAAGAAGGACTTAACGTAAGACTTGTATTAATCCCAGATAATGAGGATCCGGATAGTTATGTCAATAAAGTGGGCACCACTGCCTTCAATGAGTTTGTAGCCACCGCTAAAAAAGACTTTATCATTTTTCAGCTAGAAGTGATGCTGCAAGAAGCGGGCTCTGATGTAAGTAAGAAAAGTAGCGTTGTAAATCAAGTAGCAGAAACACTCAGCAAAATTAACAAGGCCGAAGATTTTACCAAGCAACAAGATTATATTAGAAAGTGCGCGAGCCTTTTACGCATTGATGAAGCAGGTCTAACAAACCTCGTTAATAAATTTAAAAGAGATATTCTTGTTAAGCAAGAAAAGAAAATGCCTTTTGATGAGGCGCAGCAAATTTTAGAAGGCAGTATTGAAACTGGTTTTGATGAAGGCGCTGCACTGATTAACCAGGATGATATTTATGAGAAGAATTTAATTCGGGTATTACTTGATTATGGTCTTTTAAAATTTGATGACCATAAAACAATGGCCGATTTTATTTTTGAAGCATTAGAGCAGTTTGATTTTGACAATGAGCAGTATTTACAACTCTATCAAATTTACAAAAGCTGGTATGACAAAGGATTAGAGCCTACATCCAAAACACTACTCTACCACGATGATGAAAATATTAGAAACCTTATAGTAAACTTAACTGTTTCACCACATGAGTTAAGTTTAAAATGGGATACTATTTTAGAAGGCATGAATATTGTAAATAGAGACACGTCCATGGAAGACGTTACCATGAGTGTTAACTATTTTAAACTTCGAAAAATAAAAAAGATGTTTGACCAAAACCAAGTTGATATGGAGCATGCAGGTTTTGAAGAACAAATGAGGCTTATAGAATTACACAAACACCTCAAAGACATTGAAAGAGAAATTACCAAACAAATTGGTACGGTTATTATAAAATAAAAAGGGCCCATGTAAATGAGGCCCTTTTTATTTATTTAGAAGTTTCTATTAGATCCAGCCCTTGTAGGCTTTACATTTTTTCTGATAGCCCACAAATCTGTGATTCCAAAAGACTTACGTGTTTGTGCATTGTTTACACCAATTACGGCCTCTGCCACTGTTTCTTTTACTTCTGTTGTTAACTTTTTTAGGTTGTCTGTATCGATTTGTACGATAGCAGGCATAGCATTACTGTTCATTATATATGTATTTAAAATTTTGAATCGTTAAATTGAACAAGAAAATTCAAATGGCTGGCACGGGGCCCGTAATCGTAATGTAAACCTTAAAAAATCAAGTGCTGCAAGAGCAGATAGGTGTTATTAGGGTTGTTGTTCAATTCTGGTGCAAAAGTACGATTTTATATTGGTATCCTAACAACTATTAGCAAAATGATTGTTAAAGTCAAATACATAAATTGTATTTTTAGTGCATGAAAAGCATATACACAGGGCTATTAGTCCTACTTATTGGTTGTTCTACGCCTACCAAAAATTTCCCACCAGCAAGCTCTTCTATAGAGGCGGGTCGCAACTATGTAGAAGCTTGTTTACAAGGTGATTTTGAAAAAGCAACAGCCTATGCTGCTCCTAGCCAAGCCATGAAGTTACATACTGCTAACACCGAAAAAAACTACAGAGATCTAGATAAAGAAGGCAGGTCTAGTTTTAGACAAGCGTCTATCATTATTGAAGGAATAACGGATCAGGATAGCTTGCATACCCAAATGAATTATCAATATTCGTTAGACAAAAAGTCTCGCCAACTTGAAATAGAAAAAATAAACGGCAAATGGCTTGTGGTAGCCGTAAAGGAATAAATCATTTAATATGGAATTAAAAAACATGATTTGGGTTGGTCTGGGTGGTATGTTGGGCGCTGTGTCTAGGTATCTTTTTGGACTATTTATTAAATCGGAAACTTTTCCATATGCCACTGGTGTGGTTAATATTTTTGGCGCACTAGTTATGGGTTTTATAATGGGACTTGCTATTAAGGGTCAAATAAGCCCCTCTCTTCGCTTATTTGTAGCCACGGGTATTTGTGGTGGCTTTACCACATTTTCGGCGTTTGCCTGGGAAAACCTAGAACTTTTGCAGCAGCAACGTTA
>CAMAQW010000040.1 GCA_945860335.1 Sediminibacterium ginsengisoli
GCTACACTGCCCACCATTGATATTATCAATGTTCAAAAATTACCTAAAAAAGGAAAAGTAGCACTTACCGAACCTCTTATAGAAGCCATTAAAGAAACACTCGCAAAAAATAAGCAAGTGATTTTATTTCAGAATAGAAGAGGCTATGCACCCTATATGATTTGTGATACCTGCGGATGGATTCCACAATGTAAACAGTGCGACGTAACCCTTACCTACCATAAAGCAAAAAATACATTAACCTGTCATTACTGCGGTAGCAATTATCCGGTTGTAAACCAATGCGCAGCCTGTGGTAGTAATCAGTTCACCCAAAAGAATTTTGGAACCGAGCAAATACAAGAACTCTTATCGGAACTATTGCCAGATGCGCGTATTGCCCGAATGGATCATGATAGTGTAAAAGGAAAAAATGAGCACGACGCCCTCATTAAATTATTTGAACAACGCGCCATTGATATTTTAGTAGGCACACAAATGGTGGTAAAAGGGCTAGACTTTGAACACGTTAATTTAGTAGGCATTATTGACGCCGATGGAATTTTAAGTTTCACAGATTTTAGGGTCAATGAAAAAGCCTATCAGCTCATGGAACAAGTAAGTGGTAGAGCTGGCCGTAAAGATGATCAAGGGAAAGTGCTCATACAAGTTAGCCAGGCCAATCATCCCGTGCTTCAATTTGTGCAGCAGCATAATTATCCGGCCCTATTTAATTTTGAAATTGACAACCGTCAAGAATTCAACTATCCTCCTTTTTCCAGAATCATACTTATAACCTGTAAACACGTAGATAAAAACGTTGCACAAGAGGCTGCTAATATATTAATGCGTGGACTGAGTAGTAATTATGGAAAATATATTAAAGGGCCAGCACAACCCGTAGTAGACCGTATTAGAAACCAATACCTATGGGAACTGCTTTGTAAAATTCCAAAACAACAAGTAAGCATAGGAACTTTTAAAACGAGGTTGCAACAACAAATTTTGATACTACAAACCAATAAGCGATATAGATCGGTGAGCATCGTTATCAATGTAGATCCGCTTTAGATGTATAGCTGCGCTTGATGTGAATGTGCGCTTGATGTGAATGCGCGCTTGAATTGGATCCAATTATTATTTTACAACTGAACAAAAAAATTTTGACAAAAAAAAAGAGCTGCCGTAAGGCAGCTCTTTTAGTATAACAATTATTACTGTATTAGTAGTTTAACTTTAATTCAACTCTTCTATTAGCAGCACGTCCTTTTGCAGTTTTGTTATCAGCAATTGGATTCTTAGAACCAAATCCTACAACCATGATTTTAGCTGCATCAACTTTACCTTTTGTAGTAAGGTATGTTTGAACGCTCTTAGCACGGTTTTCAGATAAAGGATCATTGATTGCATCAGTACCTGTGTTATCACAATGGCCTTCTACAGATAATTTTAAATTAGCATCTTCATTTAAAGCTTTTGCAATTTTATTTAATCCTTTGAAAGAACTAGAAGCTAATTTAGCACTACCAGTTACAAAAGAGATTTTTTTAGCACCATCAGTAATTGTTTTAGCAACTTCTTGCTTGATTGCAGGACAACCATTGTTTTCCTTTACACCCGCAAGTGTTGGACACTTATCTTCTTCATCATTTACACCATCACTATCAGTATCTGGTACAGGGCAACCTTGGTAACGTGCAACACCTGCAACTGAAGGACATTTGTCTTCTTCATCATTGATACCATCTTTATCAGTATCAGGAATAGGACAACCTTGGTATTTAGCTAAACCTTTTACAGTTGGGCATTTATCGTTTTCGTCATTTACACCATCCTTGTCTGTATCAGGTACAGGGCAACCATCATATTTTGCAACGCCGGGGGCAGTAGGACATTTGTCTTTGCTGTCAACTAAACCATCATTGTCGCTATCTTTTTCAGGAGCTGGTGGTGGTGGTGGCGGAGGTGTAACTTTTACTGGCTCTGGCTTATCCTTGATTGGAGAAACAATACCGATATTGTATGACAAATGATTTGTTGCTAAACTTGACATTGCAGTTCTGTGCACAAAATTAGTAGTCAAGAAATTATCATTTCCTAACTTAACTTGTAAGCCAACTCCAATTGGAGCGTATGTAGCAAAATAAGTTCCACCGTAGATTGATGCACCAGCACCAATTGTAAAGTAAGGAACAATAAGATAATTATCTTTTAGCATCTTAACATTAACAGCAACATCTGTTTCAAGTAATAATCTTTTTGCTGAAGGAACAGCTAAACCTGATTTTGCTCTAAATGGATATCTTACTGAAGCAGCACCAACGCTAACTTGCAAATCAACATATTCATTAAGACCTTCGATATACTGAAAAGACATACCTGGATCTAGATCCTTGATTTTAGTCCATTGGTTGTTGGTTAATACAGATGACGCTGAACCAGCACCAATTAAACCTGCAGTAGTTACATCTTGCAATAGAAAATGGAACCCAAGTGATGGTCTTTTTTTATAACTGATTGGGGTAGTTTGTGCAGTTGCAGAAACAGCCATTCCAATCACGATTAAAGAAAAGAGTAATTTCTTCATAAACAGTTTTTTATTAATTATTGCAAAAATACAAGGTGAAACTGATTTTGAGAAAAAATTAATCAAAAACTAGGGTATTAATTTACCCCAATCGGTGTAAAAACTACTTATTAGCCAGTTTTTCTACTTTTTGCACCAAAACCTTGCCTATTCCATGCTTAAATATGCCAATTTCTTTGGCTGCTACACTTGTTAAATCAACGATTCTACCCTTTTTAGACATAGATTTTGCCATTCGGTCATTTATCTTAACAATCACAAATAAATTATTCTTGGGATTCAAGACCTTTACATAAATACCTAGCGGGAAATAATTACTTGCAGCAGTATATTTTGCGTGGCTAAACTTTGCACCAGTTGCTGTTTTCCTACCTTCAAATTTTAAGCTATAATAACTTGCAGTTCCTTTTTTTACAGGTCCTACGGCTTTGTAAGAAATATCCTGGAAAATGAGGATTGTAGATGTATCGTTTACAAGTTGATCTTGTGCATGTACACCCACAAAAAGAGTAGTAAAGAGTACAAATAATAGATATTTAAAGATGCTTGGCATGTACTTAAAGTTACAATAAATATGACTGAAAAGTAAATAATTGCAAAACTATACAACCGAAAGCTTCTATTATAAATTGAAGCAAACCTCACAATAAGTTAAAAATCAGTAATTTAGATAGATTCAGCTTTTACAACTGCTGATAAATTAATAGGGCCGTGAATATGCGGAAACACCTCATTAATGGAAGTAGCCAGTTCAAAAATAAGAGGGCTAGTTACTTTAGATTTTTCGATGGTAAGTTTTACTAAATTGTTTTGACCCATGTAATAACGGTCCAGAACACCTGCAACCTGATCTTGGGTACTGCAATGAATAAATCCTTCGGTTGCCAAACTGTCGGCGGTATAAGCACCAGCGGTTTGCGCCTTCTCCCAAGCTGCGGCTGTTGTAATATGGTAAATGTAACCTGACTCCATAATCTTATTTTAATCCTTGATAATCAAGGGTATTTGTTGGGCTCGAAGCATCAAATCCACTAAAACCATGGAAGTAACAGCTTCTAAAACAACGGGGACACGAAGTGCAATACACAAATCATGCCTTCCTTTAACGGAAAAAGGTTCTACTATATTGCTTTCCCAGTTCCAGCTTTGCTGTTCTTTAGGCGTTGAGGCGGTTGGTTTGATCGCAATTTTAAAATATAAATCGTTTCCATTTGTGATACCCCCTACGATTCCACCCGCATGATTGGTACTTGTTTTGCCAGATGCATCCAAAATGGCATCGTTATGGTTTACGCCAAACATTTTTGCAGCCGCAAACCCAGTTCCAAACTCGATACCCCTTACAGCCGGAATAGAAAAAACAGCGTGAGCCAACATAGATTCTACCGAATCAAAGAAATGTTCTCCGAGTCCTATAGGCAAATTAGAAGCCGTACAATCTACAATACCGCCAATACTATCTTTAGCGTCAATAGCTACCTGCAACCCCTTATCAAGGTCTGTTTCACCTCCAATTTCTAAAATTGTTGAATGAACTTTAATAGCATTTGTTTTTGCCAATAGTTTTTTTGCAATAACACCAGCAGCAACCAAACATACTGTTAAACGGCCACTAAAATGTCCGCCTCCTCTGTAATCTTCAAAGCCTCCATATTTTGCATGCGCTGTAAAATCGGCGTGGCCAGGACGTGGTACTTCACGGTGCTTATCGTAATCTTCGGATCTGGTATTATTGTTTTCAAATAAAATTGTAATGGGTGCACCAGTAGTAAATCCTTTAAAAATACCTGATTTAAAAATGGGCAAATCGTCTTCCTTTCTGGGCGTTGTACCTTTTTGCACCCCTCCTTTTCTTCTTTCGGTATCTTCTATAAAATCTGATTCTTGAATTGGCAATCCAGCTGGACATCCATCAATTGTAATGCCCACACAAGCACCATGCGACTCGCCAAAAATATGTACTCGAAATAAATGTCCAAAGGTATTCATGGGTATAAAATTTATGGAAGCCGTTTACTGATAATCGACCTCAGCAGAAAGATACGAAAGGTCTTTGAAAAAATGTGGGTACGATTTATTAATCGCATCTGCATCCTCTATTTCTACATCACCATTTGCTTTTAATGCAGCTACAGCACATGCCATGGCAATGCGGTGGTCATGTCTAGAATGAACAACACCTCCTGTTACCCCTTTACCACCTTCAATAATCATTAAATCATCTTGTAGGGTAATTGAAACACCAAGTTTTCCAAACTCCTCCTGTAATGTTAAAGCTCTATCACTTTCTTTGTGGGCAAGCCTACTCACACCTTCAATGACTGTTTTACCAACACAAAAAGAAGCAAGCGCAACAAGTGGGGGAAATAAATCGGGACAATCGGTGGCATTAAAATGAAACGCTTTTAGAGGTAACGGTGCAATTTCAATTCGTGTAGGCTGAATAGAAATTTGACAACCAGCATCTATAAGTGCTTGTAAAACCGCTTTATCGGCCTGCGTAGAAAATGGATCTAACCCTTCTACAACAATGCCTCCGGCAATCGCACCAGCAACGAGTAAAAACGAAGCGCCACTCCAATCTCCTTCTACCTGATAGGTAATTGGATTTAATGATTGTTTATTATCAGCCGCCTTAAAAACAAACTGCTCATGATTGATACAATTTACATGCCAACCAAAATGATTCATTACAGAAAGTGTAAGATCGATGTAAGGTTTGCTTTTTAAATTGGTAACCGTAATGGTACAATCAGATGCACCTGCACCTCCATAGGCCATTAATAGTCCTGTTAAAAATTGAGAACTAAGAGAGCCATCTACGGTAATATTTTGTGGGTTAATGGGCCCCTGAATTTGAAGTGGTAATTTACCCGCATCAGATGTTATGGAAACACCTATTTGTGGTAAGATTTCATCAAAAAAATGCATGGGTCTAGTTGTTAAACTACCCATACCAGTAATTGTAATTGGAATACTACTTAATGCAGCAATGGGCGTAAACATTCTAATGCCAAGCCCGCTCTCCCCACAATTAATAGTGTTACTTTCTGGATGTACGCCACTAGAAACAATATGCAAATTCCCATTATCTAATTTGGTAACAACAGCACCTAGTTTTTGAATTACATCTATGGCAGCAACATCATCGTTACTAACGCCCGGGTTGACAATAACGGTTTCCCCATTTCGTATGAGCGCAGCTGCACACGCGCGCTGCATACTGCTTTTACTAGCAGGCGCTGTAATGGTTCCAGTAATTGTAGAAGGGGTTACACGCGCTTTCATCATGACTGAATCCCTTTTAATATTTTTTCAAGTGTTACAAATGGAATGGCATGAATAACACCCTTACCTACTTTTTCCAACAAGATGTAATGAACGGCATCCTTTGTTTTTTTCTTATCCTTTTGTAAAATAGTAACCGCTTTTGAAATATTAAATGAAGCATAGGTTGGTAAACCATACTTTTCTAAAAGTGCCACCAACGCATTTCTACTTTTAAAATTTATTAATTGTTCCGAAATTACGGCTGCATAGGTCATACCAATACTAATGGCCTGACCATGGCTTAATTCGTAAGAATTTTCAAGTGCATGACCAAGGGTATGCCCAAAGTTTAAAAGCTTACGATCCGCTTTTTCAAATTCGTCGGCTAGTACTACTTTGGTTTTAATCATTACATTTCGCTCCACTAGCTTTGCAGTTAAAGACAAATCTTTTTTATAAGAAGCGAGTGTGTGGGACTCTAATTGTTTAATCAGTGCAGCATCTTTAATTGCAGCATGCTTGATAATTTCTGCAAAACCATTTTGCCACTCAGTTAGTGGTAATGATTTTAAAAAACTGGTATCAAAAAGTAAAAAATTAGGTTGTCTAATAATACCTACCATATTTTTGTAAACGCCAACATCTATGCCATTTTTTCCGCCAATAGAAGCGTCTACCATGGCAAGTAAAGAAGTAGGCACAAAACCTACTGCAATACCACGCATGTATATACTAGCCACATAACCAGTAATATCTGTAATAACGCCACCGCCAACACCAATTAAAGTAGTTTGACGATCGGCACCAAGTTCAATGAGTTGATCAATTACCACGTCTACGGTTTGCTGTACTTTATACTGCTCACCTGGTTTTAAAACAATTGTATTCCAACCTTTAAACTTTTTTTTATGGGCCTCAAAAACATTTTCATCCGTAATGATTACAGCCGATGTAACAGGCACTATATTTTTTAATGCATCAAAAGAAGCATCAAAATAATATTGAACCGGCTTACCCGAAAAATGAAAAGTTCTTTTTTTCATCGGAAATAAATTATGCAAGAGATCCTAAATTAGGAATTCATGATTTTATTTTGATGGTTGATACTTTCCATATGCACCGCATCAAAATATTTGGTAATAAATTCTTGACTTAATCCAAGCTTCTCTCCTCTTTCGTAGGCGCGCGCTAAAATCGAATTCCATCTGTTCGTTTGCAAAATGGTGATGTTGTTATCCTTTTTGTATTGACCAATTTTATCGGCAACTTTCATTCGCTGACCAATGAGTTGCAATAGTTCATCATCTAGCTGGTTAATTTGCTGTCGCATTTTTTCCATCACTGCATGTAGTTCTTCCGAATCAATTTCTTCTGTTCTCCACACAATAGAGTTGATCATTTCCCCTAAACGTTCTGGGGTAACTTGCTGTTTAGCATCACTCCAAGCATTATCAGGATCGATATGGCTTTCAATAATAAGTCCGTCAAAATCAAGGTCAATGGCTTTTTGTGCAACATCCATTAAAATATCTCTTCTACCACAAATATGGGAAGGGTCATTAATAAGTAGCATCCCCGGATTACGACGCTTCATTTCGATCGCTAAATGCCACATGGGTGCATTTCTATACTCAGTATTACCATAAGAACTAAATCCTCTATGGATAAGACCTATATTTTTTATGCCCGCATTTGCAACGCGCTCCACTGCACCAATCCATAATTCTAAATCGGGATTGATGGGATTTTTAATAAGTACCGGAACATCAGCACCTTTAAGTGCGTCCGCAACATCTTGCACACTAAAAGGATTTACGGTGGTTCTTGCACCAATCCATAAAACATCTACACCAAAATGAAGCGCATCTTCTACCTGTTTAGCAGTAGCCACCTCAACCGCTACTGGCAATCCAGACTCTTTTTTAGCTTGTTGTAACCAAGGTAAACCCTTGGTACCAATACCTTCAAAGCTACCAGGGCGTGTTCGTGGCTTCCAAATACCAGCGCGTAAAATATCTACTTTACCAGTAGCCGCTAGTCTGGTTGCGGTTTGAACAACTTGCTCTTCTGTTTCTGCGCTGCAGGGGCCAGAAATAATTAAGGGTCTTTTTTGTAGAAGTGCTTCCACTTCTTTTTTTGTTTCGATTGCTTGCTCCATAAAAAAAATTAAACAATATAAAATTACTCTCCGCGTCTTGGCTTGCGCTCACCTCCACTATCCGCATCATTCATTCGAATGCGTCTACCTTTATAGTTTTTACCATCAAGTGCATTCACCATTTGTTTAGCTGCACCTTTTTCAATTTCGATCCAAGAGTTCATGTCTTTCATATCAATTCTACCAAGTGCCTCTTTTTTAAGATCACTCATATCTAGAATGTATTGTAAGAAACTTGCTTTGTAAAAACCATCTTTTGTACCAAGGTTTACAAAAAGTCGGCTATATCCATTACCGCCACCTCTTGCATATTCTTTTCTATTATCACCTCTTCCACCATCACGGTCTCTACCATCTCTGCGTCTTGCCTGATCTGGCGCGTCGCTTTGTTCGCGTCTACCTTTGTCTCTGTGGTTTAGATCTTCTGCGTTTTCATAATACTTCAAGAACCTATCAAATTCCATGGCAGCAACGCGCTTAAGCACATCTTCTTTGCTAACGTCAGCAAATTTTTCTGCAAGCATGGGAACATAGGTTTCATAATCACCATGGCTAATATCTGCAGACAATAATTTTTCCATAAAAAAGAAAAATTGCTTGCGACAAACATCTTTACCACTTGGAATATCTAATTTAGAAAACTTAGAATTGTTGATGCGTTCAATTTGCTTAAACTTATACATCTCTTTAGAGTGTACAATTGAAATACAAATACCTTGTAAACCCGCACGTCCTGTTCTACCACTGCGGTGTGTATAAACTTCTACATCATCGGGTAATTCGTAGTTGATAACGTGCGTAATACCTTGTACGTCAATACCTCTGGCAGCAACGTCTGTAGCGATTAGGAGCTGTAAGGTTTTATCCCTAAACTGTCCCATTACTTTATCACGCTGCGCTTGTGTAAGATCGCCATGTAAAGCATCAATATCATATCCTTCGCGGGTTAAACGCTCCGAAATTTCCTGTGCATCAATTTTAGTTCTTGTAAAAATGATACCATAAATACCCGGGTTAAAATCAATGATTCTTTTAAGGGTTTGGTAACGGTGCTGCGCCGAAGTAACATAATATTGATGATCAATACTTTTGTTAGAGGTATTTACTTTACCAACCGTAACTTCTACAGGATCTTTCATGTAACGCTTGCTCACCTTTCTGATTTCAGGTGGCATGGTCGCACTAAATAACCAAGTACTTTCGCGTTGTGGGGTATTCTTTAAAATGAATTCGATATCATCCTGAAAGCCCATGTTAAGCATTTCATCTGCCTCATCTAAAACAACATATTGTATTTGCTCTAGGTTGATTGCTTTACGCTCAATTAAATCAATTAAACGACCAGGTGTTGCAACAATAATTTGCACGCCTCTTTTAAGGTCTCTAATTTGTAACCCAATAGAGGTACCGCCATAAACGGCTACCACAGAAATACCGGTCATGTATTTCTTAAATATTTCGATTTCCTTTACAATTTGCATGCAAAGTTCTCTGGTAGGACAAACAACAAGTGCTTGTGGGTATTTTGCCTTTTCATCTATAATATGTAATAGAGGTAGTCCAAAAGCGGCTGTCTTTCCTGTTCCTGTTTGTGCCAGGCCAATAAAATCCTTGGTTCCACTAAGTAAAACCGGGATTGCTTGTTCTTGGATAGCTGTAGGGTTCACGTACCCTAGTTCTGTAGTTGACTGAATCAATCTAGCATCAATTCCCAACTCTTCAAATGTCGTCATGTAGTAAAAATTTTGCGGCAAAGGTACTTATAAGGTAGTGCTTTGCCTATTTTAAAATCCGTTTGATCCCATTGGCTTTTTCAATTAACTCAAGCAAATAATCGGGATTTTCCTTTTCTAAGCTTGCCTTGAATTTCCTCAATTGAGATATATGTTCATTAAGAACGTCTAAAACGTTCTCTTTATTCTGCATGAGAATAGGAACCCACATGCTTGGATTACTCTTTGCAAGTCGAACCGTACTCTCAAAACCACCACTTGCCAGTTCAAAAATGGCATCTTCCTCCTTTTCTTTCTCCAAAACAGTGTTGGCAAGGGCAAAAGAAGTTATATGTGAAATATGACTAATATATGCAACGTGTACATCGTGCGCTGCCGCTTCCATGTACAAAAGGTGCATTCCCAGGGTCTGATACACCTGCTCCACCAGGGCAGCAGCATCTGGGTCACTGTCTTCTTTAGAGCAAATAACCGTGGCTTTGTCGGTAAAAGCATTTTTAACCGCAGCCTCTGGCCCACTATACTCGGTACCCCACATAGGGTGGCTTGCCACAAACCTGCCTCGTTTAGGATGCAGGCTCGCAATTTTGCAGATATTGTTTTTGGTAGAACCTACATCCATTATCACCTGCCTGTCTACCAAATCTAAAATTTGAGGTAATAAATTTTCGGCAGCATTAATAGGCGTAGCAATAACAATTAAATCAGAAAGCGCAACTGCTTCGTTTAAAGATTTTGCTTCGTCTATTATTCCAAGAGCAAGTGCCTGCGACAAATGCTGCTCACTCGCATCTACGCCAATCACTTTTGTAGCAAGGCCCTTTTCTTTTAAAGTAAGCGCCATGGAACCACCAATTAAACCCGTACCAATTATAGTTACAATCATTGTTCTAAAATTTAAACTGCAATTCCTGCATTTATAACCCTTTCAATGGCTAGTTCAAAACGCTCAACGGGCGCGCATAAACTAATTCTAATAAATCCATTACCACCCGTTCCAAAAATGCCGCCCGGTGTAATAAAAACATTGGCATCATAAAGCACTTTGTCACTTAATGCAAAACCATCTGGATAATTTGAAGGAATACTAGCCCATACAAACATCCCTACCTGCGTTTGTGAATACGTACAATTCAATAAGTCTAATAGTTCAAATACTTTTTCTCTACGTGCTTTGTAAATAACATTAATACTATCATACCAATCTTTACCTAAACCAAGTGCCTTTGCAGCAGCGAGTTGAATGGGTAAATACATTCCACTATCCATATTAGATTTAAAACGCAACACTTCTTCAATTCTTTCCTTTTTACCCACCAACATACCCACGCGCCAGCCCGCCATATTAGAACTCTTGCTCAAAGAATTTAATTCCACCACCACTTCTTTAGCACCCTTAACGGACAATAAACTTTGTGGTGTTTCATTTAAAATAAAACTATATGGATTGTCATGACAAATTAATATTTGATGTCTCGTTGCAAATGCAATGAGCGCTTCAAAAAAACGAACGGATGGAACCTGTCCGGTTGGCATATGCGGATAATTCACCCACATTAATTTTACCTTAGATAAATCTGTTTTTTCGAGTGCCTCTAAATCAGGCTCCCAATTACCAGCTAAAGTTAAATCGTAATACACCGGTTCACCACCTGCTAGTTTAACAGCACTGCTATAGGTTGGATAACCTGGGTTAGGTATAAGCGCCTGATCGCCTGCATTTAAATAGGTCATACAAATATGCATGATACCTTCTTTGCTTCCAATAAGCGGAAG
>CAMAQW010000041.1 GCA_945860335.1 Sediminibacterium ginsengisoli
TCATCGGTGGCCGTTACTCGTAATACATCAGGTAAGTTTTTATTGGAAACAACCCAACTATGGTAACGTCCAACTTCGATAGCACCTTCTAAACCGCTAAATAAATAATTCGAATTATCAATTGTAATGGGCGTTGCAACTCCATGATAAACCGTTGATAAATTTTCTAGGGTTGCGCCAAATGCTTCCCCAATGGCTTGATGACCAAGGCAAACGCCAAGTATGGATTTGGACACAGCATACTGTTTAATCAATAGCAAAAGCAGCCCTGCTTCAGAAGGTATACCAGGCCCTGGAGACAATATAATTTTATCATAGGCTGCAACATCTTCAAGATCCATTTGATCATTTCTAACAACCGTCACTTTTTGATGCGTAATTTTTTCAACGAGGTGTACGAGGTTGTACGTAAAAGAATCATAATTATCAAAAACCAATATTTTCATACCAACTACTTTTATATTCCAGCAGCTAACACCACTGCTTTTTTTAATGCATTTAATTTATTGTTCACTTCTTGTAACTCACTTTCAGGATTTGAGGAAACAACAACGCCCGCGCCAGCTTGATAATACAGCGTATTGTCTTTACTCAAAAAGCTACGTATCATAATGGCATGATTAAAATCACCATTAAATCCTACAAAACCAATGGCACCACCATAATAACCACGTGCCGTAGGCTCCAAACCGTCAATGATTTCTAGTGACTTAAATTTTGGCGCACCACTTAATGTGCCAGCCGGAAAAGTTTGTGCAAGCACATTAAACGGATTTGCAGCATCCCCTAATGTGCCAACCACTTCGCTTACAAGGTGAATCACATGCGAATAAAATTTTACCTGTTTGAACTGACTTACAGTTACCGCTGTGCAAGATCTACTCAAATCATTGCGGGCTAAATCCACAAGCATCACGTGCTCGGCGTTTTCTTTGGCGTCTTCTAATAATTTTACTGACAGCGCTTTATCCTCCTCATCATTGCCTGTTCTTTTAAAAGTACCTGCAATAGGATGCATCACTGCTTTGTTGTTACGAACAATTAGTTGCGCCTCTGGAGAAGAACCCATTAATTTATAATCGCCATAATCAAAGAAAAATAAATAAGGTGAAGGATTTACACTGCGAAGTGCCCTGTACACATTAAACTCATCTCCTTTAAAGGATTGCTCAAAACGTCTACTCAGTACAATTTGAAAAACATCTCCACGTAAACAGTGTTGAATACCTTTTTCTACCATGGTGGTATACGCCTCGTCTGATACGTTTGAACGCTCATCACCAACAGGTGTAAATGGAAATTGCGGCACGTCTTTGTTTCGAATAAGTGATTCGATGAGCGAGGTATCGGCCTGCTCATTTGCCAATAAATTTTGACAAATAAAGAGTTCGTCTTTGTAATGATCAAATACAATGACGTACTGATACAAACGATACCTAATGAGCGGAATATTTGTTTTTTTTGTATCCGCAAACGAAATGGTTTCAAATAATGGAATGGCATCAAAACTAGTATACCCAAATAATCCCTGGGCAAAATTTGTTTCTTTGTGCGTATGAGGTACCACCTGGTAGCCCTGCATGTAACCCCACAACTGATTGTCAATTTGATCGGCTTCCTGCTTTATAGGATCCTGATTAGGATATTTGATTTCAATTGTTTTTGCATCCTTTACTTCTATGCCCCCAATCGCATTAATACATATAAAAGAGTAGCTATTTTCAGCAACGTGCGCATCTGTGCTTTCCAATAAAATAGTGTCTCTAAAACGGTCTCTTAAACGTAGGTAGATACTAACGGGTGTATATACATCCGCTAACATTCTTTTACTCTCTGTACGTAAATCAATTTTTTTCATAAGGTATAAATAAAAAGCCCCGACTTATGGTCGGGGCTTTTGAAATTATTCAAAAAGTAGTGGACGCACCATTACAATCCCCGATTAGAGTTTGTATGCCACCACCACTTGTTATTTAATACTTGCGTCATTGATACAAATTTAAGAAATATTGGGCACTATCGCCACTTTTTTTCTAAAAAAGGGATTCCGCCACAATTAAGTCTTGGGGGCGTGTAATTTTAAGGTTACTATATTCCCCTTCTATTAAACGAACGGTATGGCCAGCCGTTTCCACCACCGTAGCTTCATCGGTAAAGCTAGCCTGGTAGGGCTGCTCAAAAGCAGGCAATAAAACCGAACTTAAAAATGTTTGTGGGGTTTGGATGATTTTAACCAGGTTCCGGTCTACCACATGGTGCGTTTCACCAGAAATGAGCCTGATGCTATCGGTAGCGGTAACAGCCGGTATAGCAGACCCGTGAACCAACGCCTCTTCATAGCACTTTTTAATAAGATCACTTGATACCAAGCACCTTACGCCATCATGTACAAAAATCACGCCTGGCTCTTTAACCACCTGTAACCCATTTTTTACGGATTCAAAACGAGTAGCGCCACCCTCTACAAATTGGATATGTGCGAGTTGAGCTGGTTCAAAATAGGTAGCAGCTTCCGCTAGGTAGGAAGCCGGTAATACAAGTACAATTTGAATATCGTAGTAGGCGTAAAAAAACTGTTGAACAGTATGCCAAATTATGGGCTTACCCTTCAAATGCAAAAATTGTTTAGGCACATCAGTACCCATTCTTACACCTGAACCACCAGCAACAATTACAGCCGTTTTTTTCATTGTCATTTATTTATAAATAGCAGTAGCCGATTCGCCTTTGCTATTTTTAAAAGCACGATACATTCCAGCACTATTAAATACCATGGCAGTATTACCTTTTGCATCCACGCCGATCATACCACCCTCTCCATGTAAAGCCATTAATTTTTCATGCACCACCACTTCCATCGCGGCTTGCAAACTAAGGCCCTTATATTCCATTAAACAACTAACATCATATGCTGCAACAGATCTGATAAACATTTCACCATGACCCGTACAACTAATAGCACAGGTTTTATTATTAGCATAAGTACCACTACCAATAATTGGACTATCTCCAATACGTCCATATTTTTTATTGGTCATGCCACCTGTAGAGGTTGCACCGGCAATATTTCCGTTGCTATCACAAGCAACTGCACCCACTGTGCCAAATTTTTTATCCTTTAATAATTCCTCTAAATGATGATTGGTATGATCCAATGAGTAGGAATCAGAATCGCGAATAGCTTTCCATTGATCATATCTAAATTGAGAATAAAAATACTCATCGGGTGCTAACACAACACCTTGTTTAATCGCAAAGTCGTTGGCTCCTTTACCACTTAAAAAAACGTGATTGCTGTTACGCATTACTTCGGTAGCGAGCTGAATAGGATTTTTTACATTACGCACTGCAGCAATAGCGCCTGCTTCTAATGTAGCGCCGTCCATAATGGCAGCGTCCATTTCTTGTAACCCCTTTTTGGTAAACACACTCCCCTTTCCTGCGTTAAATAATATATTATTTTCTAGGGTAAAAATAGATTCCTGAATAGCATCCACTGCGGAGCCGCCATTTTGCAAAATAGCATAACCAGCATCCAACGCATCTTGCAATCCGTTTTGATACGCTTGTTCTAATTCGGGAGACATGTCGGCTTTTAAAATAGTGCCTGCTCCCCCATGTATAACCAATGAATATTGTTGCATTGTTTACTATTTTATTTGTTCAATAGTAGTTTACATTCTGCTAATAAATGTGTTTTATCGATAGCTGCAGTGCCCACTTCTTCACAAACAAGCCCCCCTGCAATATTTGCCATTTCGGTGGCGAGTTCAATATTTTTTGTTGCTGCATACACAAGTGAAGCTACTGCAATAACGGTATCGCCTGCTCCACTTACATCTGCAATAGAACGCACATGTGTTGGAATAATTTTCGCGTTAGAACCCGTATCAAAAAACATCCCTTTTTCTGAAAGCGTAATAAGCGAAATTTGATGTGCTAAATGTGTTTGAAGTGTTGCATGCATGGATCTTAAATTTTCCAGTGTAACAGCAGGAATAGACACCTGCAATCCTTCTTTGACTTCTTTTAAATTTGGCTTAAATAATGTTACACCCTTGTAGGATAAAAAATTATTTTTTTTAGGATCCACCGACATTACAATGTTTCGCTCTGTACAAATGGAAATAGCCGCTTTAATAAATGTTGGCGTTAACACCCCCTTGTCATAATCTTCAAAAATAACAACATCCGGTTTTTTTGCATCTAAACAAGCGGTGAACTTTTGCAGTAATAAATTTTCAATATCACTGCTAATAGTTGTTGTGATTTCGGCATCTAGTCGCATCATTTGCTGGTTGCGACTCATCACACGCGTTTTATTGGTGGTAATGCGCGAATCATGCGTTAATAAATAACTGGTATCGATGTGTTGTGCATCAAAAAGTGATTGGAGTAAAACACCATCAGCATCGTTACCAATCACAGATACAATAGTTGTTTGTGCACCTAATGCAACTGTGTTTAATGCAACGTTAGCAGCACCACCCACGCGGTGTTCTTTACGCTGCAGTGCCACAACCGGCACAGGCGCTTCCGGAGATATCCGGTCTACCTGACCCCACCAATAGGTGTCAAGCATTACGTCCCCTATGATTACAACTTTTAGATCGTTGAAGTCTTTAAAAAGTTGGTCAAAATTTGTCATGTTTATTTTTTATTACTTCGCACTGCAAGGTAATACAAAGGAATACCTAATAGTGCAATAATAAGCCCAGGCCATGTAAAATTAGGCTTATAAATGATCAATAATACACAAAACAGGGTTCCCATTAAAACATAGATAGCAGGTAAAATTGGGTATCCAACAGCCTTGTAAGGACGTTCCATTTCTGGGCGTTTTTTGCGTAAAATAAAGATGCCAATAATGGTTAATACATAAAATATCACCACAATAAAAGAAACCATATCTAGTAGGTCACCATATTTTCCACTTAAGCAAAGTAAGGCAGCCACAACACACTGTGCCCACAAAGCCCATTCTGGTACTGCATTTTTATTGAGGGTAGATGCTTTCTTGAAAAACAAACCATCTTGAGCCATGGTATAATACACACGAGCACCGGCTAATATTAAACCATTGTTACAGCCAAACGTAGATATCATAATCATAACTGCAATAACATAGGTTCCAATATTTCCAAAAATGGCATTGGCAGAAGATACCGCTACCCTGTCGGCGGGCGCATGTGCAATATCATTTAAAGGAAGTACACTGATGTACATTAAATTGGCAGACACATAAATAATGGTAACAATGAGCGTACCTAAAAATAAACTGAGTCCAATATTGCGTTTTGGATTTTTAATTTCTCCTGCAATAAATGTCACGTTGTTCCATGCGTCACTACTAAATATAGAACCCACCATACTTGCAGCAATAGCGCCAAAAATGGCGAGGCCAATAACGGGTGTGGTACTATTATCTGCAGCAATCGATTTCATACTCCACGCATCCTGCCAATTGGCATTCCAAATTTCTGATTTTGCGGCAAGTAAAAAACCAAAGCCAATGAGACCAAATAAGGAAACGAGTTTGGTTACTGTAAATGTGGTTTGAATGAGTTTACCACCCTGCACCCCTTTGGTATTGATATAGGTTAATAAGACAATGATGGCAATGGAAACAAGCTGCGCGGGATATATTTTTAGAAACCCGGCCTGAAAAATAATATTAGCATCCGTCATTTCTAAAGCCGGAAAAAAGTAGCCTGCAAATTTACTAAAAGCTACACCTACCGCTGCTATAGTACCTGTTTGGATCACCGAAAAAAAGCTCCAACCATATAAAAAACCCAGGAGTGGATTGTAGGATTCTTTAAGGTACACATACTGACCGCCAGCTTTTGGAAACATGGCACTTAACTCACCATAACTTAAGGCCGCTGTAAGGGTCATAAAGCCCGTTATAAGCCAAACAGCCACCAACCAGCCTGCCGAGCCCACATTGCGGGTAATATCGGCACTTACAATAAAAATACCAGAACCAATCATACTACCTGCGACAATCATAGTGGCGTCAAGTAATCCAAGAGATGGTTTAAATTCGGATGTCGTTGTACTCATAAAAAAAGTTCTGTTGGTTAAAACAGAACTTCAAGATAATTAAAAAAATAAGAAAAAAGAGGCCTATTTTTTTGCTTTATACAATTCATTTAAACCTTTTACAAGGTCTGCAGTAATATCGTAGGCTGTGTCTTTGTAATACATAGAAAGCATATCAGAATTGTTACCCAAAATAAAAGCATACCCTTTAGCCTTATTGTACTCTGCTAAGTAATCGGTAATTTTTTTCTTAACGTCTTGTAGTTTTTTCATGCTCTCATCCTGCATTTCGTTATTCATCATTTGCTCCTTGCTCTTAAAGGTCTTGTCCATTTGTTGAAGTTCCTGCTGTCTAGCATTTACTTCAGCTTCTGACATACGCTGACCATTTTTTTGAAGCTCTTGGTACTTGGCTGCAAATACTTCTTTTAACTGATTCAGTTCATTGTTGTTTTGCTGCGCTTTTGCTTGAATAGAATTACTCACTTCTTTGTAGTAATTAAATTGAGATTCTACCGAATCAATTTCGAAATAGGCGATTCTAAAATCACCAGAAGCAACTGGTTTAGAACCTCCAGCTACCGCAGGCTTAGCGCCACTGAACTGAAAATAAAACAAAACTGCAACAGCGATTCCTAAAACAACATTTAAAATGGTATTGATATTTTTCATGATACTAATTTATACATTTTATCTATTAAAAAGTAAAAGTAGGAAGTGTTGGCTTCCTACTTTTACAAATATACTAAGGCTATAAAATATTATTCTTCCTCATCAAAGCTCATCGCTTCTCTAGTGGTTGCTAATACTTCATATTCTTCTTTGCTTCCTACAATCATGTTCTCGAACTCTTTTTGTCCGGTACCTGCAGGAATCAAATGACCTGTAATTACATTTTCTTTAAGACCTAACATCAAGTCTTTTTTACCTTGTATTGCCGCTTGGCTTAATACTTTCGTTGTTTCTTGGAACGAAGCAGCTGAAATCCAGCTTCTAACGCCAAGAGACGCCTTGGTAATACCTAGTAATACTGGAGTAGCGGTTGCAGGTTTTGCATCACGCACTTCTACTAGCTTTCTGTCTGAACGGCGTAGAATTGAATTTTCTTCGCGTAGTTCTCTTAATGTTATAATTTGACCAGCTTTGTACGTTGTACTTTCACCAGCTTCAGTAACTACTTTTTTGTCATAGATACGGTCATTTTCTTCAATAAAGTCAAATCTATCTTCTAGATCCTCCTCTAAGAATTTAGTATCACCAGCATCTACAATTTCTACCTTCTTCATCATCTGACGTACAATCACTTCTACGTGCTTGTCATTGATTTTTACACCTTGTAAACGGTATACCTCTTGGATTTCATTTACAACGTACTCTTGTACTGCAAATGGTCCTTTGATAGCAAGGATTGCAGCAGGTGCAATTTGTCCATCAGACATTGGCGTACCCGCTTTTACGAAGTCACCATCTTGAACTAGGATTTGACGTGTAAGCGGTACTAAGTACTTCTTAATCATGCCATCTTTAGATTCAACAATGATTTCTCTGTTACCACGTTTAACGCTACCAAATGCAACCACACCATCGATCTCACAAACAATCGCAGGGTTACCTGGATTACGTGCTTCAAATAGTTCAGTTACACGTGGAAGACCTCCCGTGATATCGCGGAGCTTACCTAAAATACGAGGAATTTTAACCATCACGAAACCAGCTTTTACTTCGTCGCCTTCTTCTACAGCGATGTGAGATCCAACTGGTAAGTTGTAATGCTTGTTATCCTTTCCTTCAACAATGATGGTAGGTATTTTGGTTTTATCTTTTGTTTCAATAACCACTTTTTCGCGGTGACCAGTTTGCTCATCAGCCTCATCACGGTAGGTAATACCTTCGAGAACGTTGTCAAATTTGATCTTACCGTTTTGCTCAGAAACGATAACGTTGTTAAATGGATCCCAAGTACAAATCACATCACCCTTTTTCACTTCTTGGCCATCTTTAACGCTTAAGGTAGCACCATAAGGAACGTTGTTGGTGATCATGAGACGGTCGTTTTTAACGTCCGTGATTCTTACCTCACCTGTACGTCCAATAACAATTTTAGCTTTTTTGCCTTCGTTGTTAACGGTTTCTACCGTACGTAAACCATCAAACTGAATGGTACCATCAAACTTAGCTACGAGTGTAGATTCGATAGAAGCAGATCCTGCAACACCACCTACGTGGAACGTACGAAGTGTAAGCTGTGTACCTGGCTCACCAATGGATTGCGCTGCAATGATACCAACTGCATCACCACGTTGAGCGAGGTAACCAGTTGCTAAATTTTTACCATAACATTTTACGCAAACACCACGCTTACTTTCGCAAGTAAGTACAGAACGAATCTCTACAGATTCGATACCTGCTTCATCAATTTCTTTAGCAACATCAGATGAAATTTCTTCACCAGCATTGATAATTAATTGTTCTGTTACAGGATGGTAAACATTATGTAATGAAGTACGACCTTCAATTCTATCTGATAATTGTTCAATAACATCTTCATTGTCTTTTAATGCAGATGTTGCAATACCTCTTAAAGTACCACAGTCATCATCCGCAATAACAACGTCTTGAGAAACGTCAACTAGACGGCGTGTTAAGTAACCCGCATCGGCTGTTTTTAACGCCGTATCCGCAAGACCCTTACGCGCACCGTGCGTAGAGATGAAGTAATCTAATACGTTAAGACCGCTCTTAAAGTTTGAAAGGATTGGGTTTTCAATAACCTCAGATCCTGCGCTACCACTCTTACGTGGCTTAGCCATTAGACCTCTAATACCTACGAGCTGCTTAACCTGTGTTTTACTACCACGAGCACCTGAATCAAGCATCATGTAAACAGAGTTAAAGCCTTGCTTGTCTGTTTGCATTTCATGCATTAATGTTTCAGTGATTCTCGTATCTACACGACCCCAGATATCAATAACTTGGTTGTAACGCTCGTTATTGGTAATAAGACCCATGTTGTAGTTTTCCCAAACTTCTTCTACTTCTGCTTTAGCATTATCAAGTAATTCTCCTCTTTGATCAGGAACGATTAAGTCGTTTACGTTAAATGATAAACCACCACGGAATGCCATTCTAAATCCTAGTGTTTTAATATCATCTAAGAATTTAGCGGTTGTAGGAACGTTTGTGATTTTAATGATATTACCAATAATATCTCTTAAAGATTTCTTGGTTAATAGTGCATTGATATAACCTACTGGTGCAGGTACGTGTTGATTGAATAACACACGACCAACTGTAGTTTCAATTAATTTTTTAACAATCACACCACCTTCACGAACATTGGTTTTTACTTTGATGTTTGCGTGTAAATCTACACGGTTCTCATTGTACGCAATGATCACTTCATCCATGCTGTAGAAAGCCATGCCCTGTCCTTTTACGGTTTCAGTTTCAGTGGTTTTCTTACCCTTGGTAATGTAGTATAAACCAAGTACCATGTCCTGAGAAGGAAGGGTGATTGGCGTACCATTTTGTGGGTTTAGGATGTTGTGAGATGAAAGCATTAATAACTGTGCTTCAAGTACCGCTGCACTGCTAAGTGGAACGTGTACCGCCATTTGGTCACCATCGAAATCCGCGTTAAACGAAGACGTTACGAGTGGGTGTAATTGAATGGCTTTACCTTCTACCAACTTAGGTTGGAATGCTTGAATAGACAAGCGGTGAAGTGTTGGGGCACGGTTTAATAATACCGGGTGACCTTTTAAAATATTTTCTAAGATATCCCAAATAACAGCTTCTTTTTTATCTACTAATTTTTTAGCAGACTTCACTGTTTTTACAATACCTCTTTCAATTAATTTACGAATAACAAATGGCTTAAATAATTCGGCAGCCATATCTTTTGGTAATCCGCACTCGTGCATTTTTAACTCAGGTCCTACAACGATTACAGAACGACCAGAATAGTCTACACGCTTACCTAATAAGTTTTGACGGAAACGACCTTGCTTACCTTTTAATACATCCGATAAAGATTTTAAAGCACGTCCACCTTCTGCTTTAACGGCATTAGATTTACGAGAGTTATCGAATAATGAATCGATCGCTTCTTGTAACATACGTTTTTCATTACGTAAGATTACTTCTGGCGCTTTAATTTCTAACAAACGCTTTAAACGGTTGTTACGGATAATTACACGACGGTATAAATCGTTAAGATCTGATGATGCAAAACGACCACCATCTAGAGGTACTAGTGGACGTAGTTCTGGTGGAATAACTGGAATGTATTGCATTACCATCCACTCAGGCTTGTTTACAATGTGCGTACCTGCTTCACGGAAAGATTCTACTACGCTCAAACGCTTTAAAGCATCTGCTTTACGTTGTTGAGAAGTTTCGTTAGCAGCTGCATTACGTAAAGAGAAACTTAAACTATCTAAATCAATTCTTTGCAATAAACCATGAACGGCTTCTGCACCCATTTTAGCGATGAACTTGTTTGGATCTTCGTCAGGTAAGAATTGATTTTCTTTTGGTAAAGTATCTAATAAATCTAAGTATTCTTCTTCGGTTAAAAGATCACCCATGTTTAGGTTTTCTTTGATACCGCCTTGTAATACTACATAACGCTCATAGTAGATGATGGTTTCTAATTTCTTAGAACTCATCCCTAATAAATAACCGATTTTGTTAGGTAAAGATTTGAAGTACCAAATGTGCACTACAGGTACCACCAACTTGATGTGACCCATACGCTCACGACGTACTTTTTTCTCTGTTACTTCTACACCACATCTGTCACACACAATACCCTTGTAACGGATACGCTTGTATTTACCACAAGCACACTCATAATCCTTTACTGGACCAAAAATTCTTTCGCAGAATAAACCATCTCTTTCAGGCTTATACGTACGGTAGTTAATGGTTTCAGGCTTTAATACTTCACCGAAACTTCTTTCTAATATATTATCTGGAGAAGCCAGACCGATAGTGATCTCGGAGAAAGTTAATCTTGGTCGATTGTCTCTTTTAATGGCCATATCTAGGTTGTAAATTTGTAATGATAATTGTTGTTAATAGATGTGTTGGTTGATTTAAAATCTTATTCAAATTTTAAGTCTAAACCTAAACCTCTCAATTCATGTACTAATACATTAAATGATTCTGGTACACCCGGACGTGGAATGTTTTCACCTTTAACGATTGCTTCATAGGTTTTTGCTCTACCTATGATATCATCAGACTTAAGGGTTAATAATTCCTGTAAGATGTTAGCAGCACCATATGCTTCAAGTGCCCATACCTCCATCTCACCAAAACGCTGTCCACCAAACTGAGCCTTACCACCAAGCGGTTGCTGGGTAATTAAACTGTATGGTCCGATAGAACGTGCGTGCATTTTATCATCAACCATGTGGTGAAGTTTAATCATATAGATTACACCCACAGT
>CAMAQW010000042.1 GCA_945860335.1 Sediminibacterium ginsengisoli
TTAAAATCAAAATCATGATCATCGGTACTAGGCGTAAATCTAATTTCTTTAATTTCTGACTGCTTAGAGTTGGCTTTCATTTCCTTCTCTTTGCGCTTTTTTTCGTATAAGAACTTTTTATAATCTATTACCTTACAAACGGGAGGATCAGCTGTTGGAGAGATTTCTACAAGGTCTAATTCTTGTTCTTGCGCTATTTTGAGTGCTTCTTGTGTAGAATAAACGCCAACTTCTACGTTGTCGCCTACTAAACGTACCTGTGGTACTCTAATTCTGTCGTTAATTCGGTGTTCTGGTTCTTGTTGTCTTTGGAACCTTGGGTTAAATCTTCCGCCGCCTCTTGGTGGTAATGCCATTAAAACTTGTTTTGTTAGTAATATTTTGAAGGGTAAAGATAAAGCTATTTGGGCTATTCGCCGGATTTACGTTCATGAATTTCCTGAATAATTGCATCAATAAATACCTGCGTGTCCTGCATGCCTAAATCACCCTTACCTTGCCTGCGCACAGATAGCTTATTTTCGAGGGTTTCCTTCTCCCCTACAACAAGCATATAAGGTACGCGCTGAAGTTCGGTATCTCTAATTTTTTTACCAATTTTTTCGGATCTGTCATCTATCTCAACCCTTACACCTACTGCTTTTAACTGTTGTTTCACCGATTCGGCAAATTCCATAAACTTATCGGAAATTGGCAATATTTTTACCTGTAAAGGGGATATCCAAACTGGAAATTTACCCGCATAGTGTTCCAGTAAAAATCCAATAAAACGCTCATGCGTACCTAGTGGAGCACGGTGAATAATAAGTGGAACTTCGGGTTGATTGTTTTGATTAACGTAGCTTAATTTGAATTTATTACCAGAATTAAAGTCTACTTGGTTGGTGGCAAGAGTAAATTCTCTACCTATCGCACTCCAAATTTGAACATCAATTTTAGGACCATAAAACGCAGCTTCGTCCTGAACCTCGATGTAAGGGATCTCTGATTCGATGAGTACCTGACGCACCATCGCTTCCGTTTCCTTCCACAATTCAGGTTCATTTACATATTTAGCGCCTAGTTTAGCAGGATCGTGTAAGCTCAAACGCATCACGTATTTATCAATGCCAAATATTTTAAAGTACTTAGTGTACATATCATTTACGGCTCTAAATTCGGCGGCAAATTGTTCTTTGTTGCAATAAATATGCGCATCATTCATGTGTAAGCAACGTACACGCATGAGTCCAAATAATTCACCACTTTGCTCATACCTGTAACAGGTTCCATATTCTGCAATACGGTATGGTAAATCTTTATAGCTCTTTGGTTCTGCATCAAATATTTTATGGTGATGCGGACAGTTCATTGCTTTCAAATAATACTTGGTACCATCTAGCTCCATTGGTGGAAACATACTATCTGCATAGTAAGGTAAGTGACCACTAGTGAGGTACATACTTTCTTTGGCAATGTGTGGTGTTACTACACGTTTATATCCTGCTACTTCTTCAGTTTCTTTTGCTAATTTTTCTAACTCTTCAATAATGATGGTACCATTTGGCAACCACAAAGGAAGGCCCTGACCCACATCATCGTCCATCGTAAAAATGCCTAGTTCTTTACCTAGTTTTCGGTGGTCTCTTTTTTTAGCTTCTTCAAGCATTAAAAGATACGCATCTAATTCCTTTTGACTCGGGAAAGTCACGCCATATAAACGTGTTAGCATTTTATTTTTTTCATTACCCTTCCAATAAGCTCCCGCAATATTGGTTAGTTTAATGGCTTTAATAGCACCTGTATTTGGAATATGTGGCCCTCTACATAAGTCGGTAAAATTACCTTGCGAATAGAGTGTGATATTTCCATCTTGTAAACCTTCTAATAAATCTAATTTATAAGGATCATTGCGCTCTGTAAAATAAGCGATGGCATCTGCTTTTGAAATTTCTTTTCTAGTAAATGTATTGGCAGCTTTTGCAAGCTCATTCATTTTTCTCTCGATCGCAATTAAATCATCCTCTGTTAAATGACGATCACCTAAATCGATATCGTAGTAGAATCCTTTTTCTAGTGCTGGTCCTACCCAAAATTTTACACCCGGATATAGTGCCTCTACCGCTTCTGCCATGAGGTGGGCAGAAGAATGCCAAAAAGTATTTTTTCCTGCATCATCATCCCAAGTTAATAATTGCAAAGAAGCGTCGTTTAAAATAGGTCTTGTGCTGTCCCAAACTTCTCCATTTACCGAGGCCGCTAAAACTTTTCTGGCAAGTCCTTCACTAATGGATTTTGCGATCCCATCGGCAGAAATCCCTGCTTCATATTGCCTAACGGCACCATCTGGAAATTTTATATTTATCATAGGTCTAACTTAACTGTTTAACCCCTAATGGGTTACTTCTGCAAAAATAAAGGAAAGCGGTGAGTTTTTCGTTTTAACGCTTCTTTAGATTTTAATACTTTTGTAAGAGCTTACATTTGCGCCAATGAGATTGACTTTTACCCTAATTTCTTTATTGCTTTTCATGTCTACCCTTGAGGCCCAAAAACTTACGGGTATTTGGCGTGGTTACTTTAGTGCCGCTGCTGGAATTTTTAGGGATGATATTGGGGAAGAAATGTATAAATACGAGGTTCAAATTGACCAACAAACGGATAATAGTGTTAAGGGCGTTACCTATTCTTATAAGTCTACTGTGTTTTACGGAAAATCTACCATGCAAGGGATTTTTACAGCAAGTAGCAAAAACTTGATCTTAAAGGAACTTAAACTCGTGGAATTAAAAATTGGAAGTAATAGCGAACCCTGTTTAATGACCTGCTATTTAGACTATGTAAAAATTGGAAAACTTGAAGTACTCCAGGGCACATTTATTTCAACCAATGCAAAAAATAAAAAAGATTGTGGAAGTGGAAAGGTTTATTTAGAGCGTGTTTTGAAAAGTGATTTTGAATTAGAAGATTTTTTAGCGCATCCTAAACCACAGACTCCAATTACCCAGCAAAAGCCAAATGCTAAGCCTTCTAATCCTGAAGCTGACATCGTTAATCATTACAAAGTTATCGACACAGAAAAGGTATCTAGTATTGATAAAACATCAGCAACTGATGTTAAAAAGTCCATCGTATCTAGTGTTCCACCTAAAGTACTTACACAAAGAGATAACTTTTTAATTAAGCGCATTATTTCTTCTGAACCTGAAATTAAAGTGGAATTATTTGACAATGGAACCATTGATAATGATACCATTAGTTTATACCATAATAATGAGCAGGTGATCAAAAAAGGCAAACTCAATTATCAACCACTCACCTATTCCTTTAATTGCGGAAATCAGGCTGTAGCACACGAGTTAATATTGGTTGCTGAAAACCTAGGTGAAATACCCCCAAATACAGCTATTATGGTGGTTACTATTGGCAAAAAAAGGCAGGAGATTTTTTTAACTTCCGACGAAAAAAAGAATGCCAAAATAATTATTGATTACAAACCTAATAAGTAGGTTTAGGTTATAAAATTTGGGGTTACCTTTGCGGCCACAAATACAATCTTGATATGCTTATTGGTTTACAAAATGTAACGTTCGAATTTGGTGCTAGGGTTATTGTAGAAGAAGCAACATGGCATATTCAACCCGGAGATCGTATTGGTCTTATTGGATATAATGGAACAGGAAAGTCTACCCTATTAAAAGTATTGGTTGGCGAATACACTCCTTCTAAAGGAACCGTAGAAAAAAGTAGGGATACCACCATTGGCTATTTACACCAAGATTTATTAAGTTTTGATACCAGCGAAACCATCACCGAAGTTGCACTGGGGGCATTTGAACGCGTTAGGGCGCTCGAAAAAGAAATTGAAGCACTTGGCATAGCACTTGAAAATGATTCAGACAATAATGATCTACTTATAAAGTACACTGATGCGCTTCATGAATTAGATGTATTGGATGGTTACAATATTCAGCACAAAGCCGAAGAAGTATTACATGGTCTTGGATTTAGCAGTCAGGATTTAAAAAGACCTTACAAAGAATTTAGTGGTGGTTGGCGTATGCGGGTACTGCTTGCAAAAATGATATTGCAACAGCCCGATGTACTATTACTCGATGAACCTACCAACCACCTTGACTTACCGTCTATCGAGTGGTTAGAAAAATATTTATTGCATTACCAAGGAAGTGTAGTTATCGTGAGCCACGATAAGTTTTTCTTAAACCGAATGGTAAACAAAATTGTTGAAGTATACCAACAGTCTTTACATATTTATAGTGGCGATTATAATTATTATGAAACTGAAAAAGCGTTGCGTATAGAAATGCAACAAAAAGCTTTTGAAAATCAACAAGATTATATTCGTCAGCAAGAAAGGTTTATTGAACGCTTTAAAGCAAAAGCGAGTAAAGCAGCACAAGCCCAGAGTATTCAAAAAAGGCTTGATAAAATTGATAAGATTGATGATGTTCAATTAGAGCGTCCCGATTTACGCATTAATTTTCAACTCGATAAAGTACCTGGTAAAGTACTTGTAGATTTAAAAAATATTACCAAGCAATTTGGCGATTTAACCATTGTAAAAAATACCACCGCCGAAATTGAACGTGGTGACAAAATCGCTCTTATTGGAGCGAATGGTAAAGGTAAATCTACCATCCTTCGTATTGTTGGCGGTACCGAGCAGCATAGTGGTGAAAGGGTTTGGGGACATAACGTTGAAGAAAGTTTTTATGCGCAGCACCAATTGGAAGCACTTACACTTACGAATACTATTTTGGAGGAAATGCAACAATGCGGTAGTAAAAAAACCGATGTTGAATTACGTAGTATTTTAGGTGCGTTTTTATTCAGTGGTGATGATGTAGATAAAAAAATTCGTGTTTTAAGTGGTGGAGAAAAAGCGAGGGTAGCACTTGCAAAAACAATGGTCAGTAAGGCTAACTTTTTATTACTCGATGAACCTACTAACCACCTTGATATGCACTCGGTAGAGTTACTTGCTGGTGCCCTTAACAAATATGAAGGCAGTTATATTTTAATTAGTCACGACCGTTATTTTATTTCTCAAACAGCCAATAAAATTTGGGAAATTGTAGACCATCAAATTAAGGAGTTTAAAGGTACATACGCAGAGTGGGTAGAATGGAATGAACGCATGGCTGCCAAGCAAAAAGAAAATAAGGGTTCCGGTAATGTAGTTGCAACTCCTGTCCCAGCCCCAACTCCAAAAGTTACGGTACCTGAAACAAAAGCATCAACGCCAAATACGGCTATTGATAAAGATTTTCAAAAAGAATTGCAAAAGCAAAAAAAGAGGCTTCAAACATTAGAACTAGATATCAACAATACCAAAGTTCAAAAAGAAGCTATTGAACAGGAACTTGGTAACCCAGATACCTATACCAATCCAGCTAAATTTGCAGCACTAGAAACCGAATACAAATCGGTGCAACAAAAACTAGCCACACTCAATACCGAGTATGAAACAGTTTTTGAAAAAGTGTTAGAAATGGAATCCTAAAAAATTATTAGTTCGTCAAAATATGGCGGCTAATTACAATTCTTTGAATTTCTGAAGTGCCCTCGTAAATCTGTGTGATTTTAGCATCGCGCATAAGGCGTTCTACATGGTATTCTTTTACAAAACCATAGCCACCGTGCACTTGAACCGCTTCGGTGGAAATCCACATGGCTGCTTCACTTGCATAAACCTTTGCCATTGAAGATGAAAATCCATAATCCTTATGTTCATCTTTGTCTGCAGCTGCTTTAAAACAAAGTAATCTAGCTGCTTCCACTTTGGTAGCCATGTCAGCTAACTTAAACTGGATGGCTTGGTGGTGCATGATTTCTTTACCAAATGCTTTTCTTTGTTTGCTATAACCTAGTGCTAATTCGTAAGCACCACTTGCAATACCAAGCGCTTGTGCAGCAATACCAATACGGCCACCAGCAAGGGTTTTCATGGCAAATTTAAATCCAAACCCATCCTCGCCTATTCTATTTTCTTTTGGCACTTTTACATCGTTAAACATAATAGAATGTGTATCACTACCTCTAATGCCTAATTTATTTTCTTTAGCACCAACGGTAACACCAGGGCTATTTTTTTCTACTATAAATGCATTGATACCTCTACTCCCTTTTGCAGGATCTGTTTGTGCAATCACTAAATATACAGATGCGCTAGAGCCATTTGTAATCCAGTTTTTGGTACCATTTAATAAATAATAATCTCCTTTGTCTTCGGCAGTAGTTTGTTGACTTGTTGCATCGCTTCCTGCTTCTGGTTCACTTAATAAAAAGGCGCCAATATATAAGTCATTGTCTTTAATTCCTTTAGCAAGTGGTGTTAAATATTTTTGCTTTTGCGCTTCTGTACCAAAAGCTTCAAGACCCCAACATACCAGGCTATTGTTAACGCTCATACACACACTTACACTCGCGTCAATTTTACTAATTTCTTCCATGGCAAGCACATAGCTGATGGTATCCATACCAGCTCCACCATAGGTAGGGCTTACCATCATACCCATAAAGCCAAGTTCTGCTAGTTGCATAATTTGCTCTTTCGGAAATGATTGTTTTTCGTCTCTTTCTATAACACCTGGTAAACAACTATTTTTAGCGAAATCACGTGCTGCAGCCTGAATCATTAGCTGCTCTTCGGTTAAATTAAAATCCATAGAAGCTTTATTTGGTGGCAAAAATAAGCTAACAATTGTTAGGATTTATAATTTATCGGTACTTTTTTTAGAAATATTTACGTTGCAAATTGGAAAGAACCAGGGTGTCTACCGCGTTTAAACGCCTCGTGGTATCCTGTAAAAAATGTCTTTTAAATGACCTCACGGCTGCCGTTGAATCTTTTAAATCGTATCCAATTATACGGAGGGCGATGTATGGATTAAAATTGCTTGGTGCTGGTGGTAATATATCATCAAACCATAAGCCATAGCCATTTGTAGCTAACAATTTCCAAGGAAATCTAAAATTTGGATCGTTTTTTCTGGTGGGTGCAATATCACCATGTCCAATAAAATTAGGAGTTGGAATCGTGTATTTCTGTTTGAGCCTATTTAGTAGTACAAGTAAGCTATTAATTTGCAAGCTATCAAAAGGTTCAAATCCGTTATTGTCAAGTTCAATCCCAATAGACGAAGAATTGATATCAATTAAATTACCCCACTTGCTAATGCCAGCATGCTGTGCACGCATATAATCATTTAGCATTTGGTGTATGGTACCATCTTTACATATTACATAGTGTGCACTAACCGCAGTTCTTGGAATGGTAAATGTTTTAAGTGTTTCTTCGCAAGAGTTTTGAGCCGTATGGTGAATGATCACAAAATTTGGTTTGCGTAATCCAAAATTGGTCGTACCTACCCAATAAGGCGCTTGTTTGACAGAGTCTGAAAAAATGCCACCATTGTTTGGTAGTTCAGCAATATCAGTTAAAGAATCTATTTGATGGTTGTGCTTTTTATTGGTTGCCTTGTAAGGGTTCCTAAAGCAAGCCGTAAAAATAAATGGCAAACTTAATAGTGCCACAATGCCAACATAGATTGATTTTTTCATCCAACAATTTTTGAATTATTAAACTAATGGTTCTTGTTGAGACAAGCAATGAAAACTGCCTAAACCCCAAATAATATCGGTAGAATCGATGCCCACTACTTCCCTATTTTTATAAGCTTCAGCAATAATGCTAAGTGCCTTATCATCCATTGCGGATCTAAATGTTGGCACGATTACATATTTATTGGAGATATAAAAATTAGCGTATGAAGCTGGTAAGCGTTGATCTTCATAAATCACAGCTTCTGGCATGGTTAGTTCAACAATATTTAATTGCTTACCATTTAACAAGCGCATTTTTTTAAGCTGAGCCAAGTTGTCTTGTAAGATCGAATAGTTTTCGTCGTTAGGGTTTGATTCAACAACCGTTAAAACCGTGTCTTCATTTACGAATCTAATGGTGTCATCTATGTGGCCATCTGTATCGTCACCAACAATGCCTTCTTCGACCCAAAGTACCTGATTGGCACCATAATAATCAAACAAATAATTTTCTATTTGATCTCTGTTTAAATGGTTGTTTCTGTTTGGATTTAATAAACAACTGGTGCTTGTTAAAATAGTACCCGTACCATTAAACTCCACAGAGCCTCCTTCCATAATAATACCTGGATGGTATACTGGTATATCAAAATGTTTTCCAATTAAAGTAGGGATGACATCATCTAAATCGTAGGGCGGATATTTATTTCCCCAAGCATTATAATTCCAATCAACAATCACTTTCTTTTGCTCGGCAGTGGGGTTAATTAGAAATGCAGGGCCATGATCACGACACCAAGCATCATTGGTTGGATGCAAATAAAAACTTACCTGATCCATATTGACCCCTGCTTTAACAAGGTGTGCTGTTGCTGCTGCTTGCATGGCGGCATCCAAAACATTGATGCGCACTTTTTCAGAATCAGCAAGGTATTTAACAAACAAACTATAGTTTGGATATATCGTATCTAATTTCCCTGGCCAACTTGCTTCTTTATGCGGCCAGCTTAACCAAGTGGCTTCATGCATTTCAAATTCGGCAGGAAAATAATAACCTAAAGATTTTGGTGTATTCAAAACAAAAAATTTCTAGTCAATAAAACGTTTGGTGATATTTTCATAAGAGTCAATGCGTCTGTCTCTCATAAATGGCCAGTGCGTACGGTAGCGGTCTGTTGCGTCTGTATCAATTTCTACTACTTCTGTTTCTTCATTGTCGTGTGATCCTTTATATAATAAAGTACCAAATGGATTGCTCACAAATGAACCGCCCCAAAATTTCATAGCGCCATTTTGTTCAAGTCCTACCCTGTTTACACTTACTACGTGCACACCATTGGCAACGGCATGACTGCGCTGAATGGTTTGCCAAGCATTGTACTGCTCAACATTGGTGGCTTCATCTTGTGAAGTAGCCCAACCAATTGCTGTAGGGTAAAATAATATTTCGGCACCTTGTAATGCAGTAAGTCTTGACGCTTCTGGATACCACTGATCCCAACAAATGAGCACACCAATTTTTGCAAATTTGGTATCAAATGTTTTGTAACCTAAATCACCTGGGGTAAAATAAAATTTTTCGTAGTAAGCAGGATCGTCAGGGATATGCATTTTACGGTACATGCCTAAATATTTTCCATCTGCATCAATAACTGCTGTTGTGTTGTGGTAAATGCCTTGCGTTCTTTTTTCAAATAAAGAAGCAATCACTACAACATTACATGCAGCTGCCACTTCTCCAAGTGTATCTGTGGTAGCACCTGGTATTTTTTCGGCTAACTTAAAATTCTCGTAGTCTTCTACATCACAAAAATAGAGTGACGTAAATAATTCTTGTAAGCATACAATGTTAGCGCCTTTTGCAGCAGCATCCTTAATGCCTGCAATGGCTTTTTGCATGTTCTCTTCTTTGTTAGAACTGCAAGACATTTGTACCAAACCCACTTTTACTTTTGACATAATAAAAATTTGATCGCTTATTAAGTAGTATGTTTTATGATGGCATCAAAATTAGAGAAGCCAATAATTTTTTCGGTGATATATCCTTCGGCGTATCCTACACCAATTCTTTTGCCTAGCATGAGTGCCCTTGCTTTTACGGTTTCTAAAAACTGAGGAGACGATATATACGTTTGAGGTTCAGAAGTATCTGCATTTGTAAATTGAGTTCCATAAGCAAGTACGGCTTCCATTTTTCTTTCCATATACGCCGTGATATCAATTACAAAAGATGGTTGAATAAAACGGTCTTGAATATAATGAAATGTGTATGCAGGTCTCCAAGCATTTTGTGTTATGCCTTCATGCATTGTTTCAACTTTTCTTAGTCCACTTAAAAAGGCTGCATCCGAAACAAGCTTTGCACTTCGGCCATGATCTGGATGACGATCCTCGGGTGCATTGGCTAAAATGATATCGGGTTGGTATTTTCTGATAAGGGCAATAATTTTTCGTTGGTGTGCTTCATCGTTTGCAAAAAAGCCATCTGCCATGTCAAGATTTTCCCTAACATCTACGCCCATAATTTTTGCAGCCGCTTCAGCTTCCTGAGTTCTGGTTGTGGGTGTTCCTCTTGTGCCTAATTCACCTCTTGTTAAATCTACGATGCCTACTTTTTTACCTTGGTCGATGGCCGCCATGATGGTACCGGCACAGCCTAGTTCAACGTCATCGGGGTGAACGCCAAAAGCTAAAATATCTAGTTTCATACGCTTAGAATTAAGGCAAAGGTAAGGGTTGTAAAAAAGAAAAGCCGCTAGATAAACTAGCAGCTTTTAAAAACTTATGTGGAGAAGAATTACTTCTTCTTTTCGTAACGCTTTTTGAACTTATCAATTCTACCAGCAGTATCAACCAACATGTTTTTACCGGTGTAGAAAGGGTGAGATGTGTTTGAAATCTCCAATTTGATAACTGGATATTCGTTACCGTCATCAAAAGTGATGGTTTCTTTAGACGCAGCAGTAGACTTACTTAAAAAAGTAGTACCGTTAGACATGTCTTTGAAAACAACGAAACGATAATTTTCTGGATGGATACCTTGTTTCATAATTATGGATTTTAGGTAGTACGGATTTGGCCGTACACTTATTTTAAATGAGTTGCAAAATTAGGCTAGAAACGCTTATGTGCCAAATTTTATTAGCTTTTCATGTTGGTATACTGTAATGGGATACCAAAGTTGCCCCCATTTAAAAGGGCGATAACTTCCTGTAAATCATCGATTTTTTTGGCTGTAACCCTTATAATATCGTCCATAATAGCTGCTTGCACCTTTAAACCGCTGTCTTTGATGGCTTTTACCATCTTTTTAGCGTCTTCTTGTTTAAGGCCATTGGTTACGGGCACTTCTTTTTTAACCACTTTACCACTTGGGTAGGCGTCTTTTGAAAAGTCAAAGGCATTGCCGTCAATCCCTTGTTTCATGGCACGACTAATTAAAACATCTATTAATTGCTTCATTTTCATGTCTGAATCCACTTCCAAAGAAACTACAAAGTCCTTTTTATTAAGTTCTATAGAAACCGGAGAATCTCTAAAGTCAAAGCGTCCAGCAATTTCTTTTTTTACCGTATTAATGGCATTATCTAAGGTTTGTAAGTCAACCTTACTCGCTACGTCAAATGATGGCATAATTGATTATTTTGATTGTTTATTGAGGTTCCACTTACCTGCTTTCCACCACAAAAATACGCCACCTAAAAATAGTACAAGGGCAATAATTTCTGCTTGTGTAGGTTGAAATGGAAGGTCTACATATTTTGTATTTACTCTAATTTGTTCGATAGAAAAACGCTCGATCCCATTAAACATAAGATACACAGCTGCTAACCTGCCCGCGATTTTTATCCTCGTTCTCAAAAACCATAA
>CAMAQW010000043.1 GCA_945860335.1 Sediminibacterium ginsengisoli
TCCGTTCAAATCGCTTTGTTCGGGCAGCAAATATAGTCTAGGGCGCCTTAAATAGCAAAAAAATAGGCTTGTTTATTGAAAATCAGGGAAAATTGGGACCGGCTTCAACTATACCGCAGTTGCTACTACAAAAAAGCTAATCATAATTAAAACGAGTCCTATCCACTGTTTTAAACTTAAGCGCTCTTTAAAAAACATAAAGCCCAATAGCACCGAAAGGAGTTGACTGCTAATAATTAAAATATTAATCACCATAATAGGCAGGTACTGATAAGATACGTTAATGGCCAGGCCACCCGCTACCAGTAAAATACCTTGCACGATATAGGTTTGAATATGTACCGACTTTATATACTGAAATAGTTTACTCAATAATCCATCACGCACCACAAGCACCAATCCAAACAGCATGGCAGTGGTTTCAATTACAAAACTAAAACCAAGTGGTCCCCACCAACTAATTGGATATTTATATAAAGCATACGAACTGCCCCAGAAAAAACTAGACGCCAATCCATACAACACTCCCAGCCTTTGTTCTTTCGCAGTTGCGTGTTCGGAACCATCTAAATACAATAATAATAATCCTCCGGTAGATAAGATAAATGCATACAGATAAGGCATTTTCCAAATTTCACCCACCACAAAAACAGCGGTTAGAATGGTAAACACCTTTAATGCAGATACGGGCACCACAAGGCTTACGGGCGCTTTTTGAATACCCCGTAAAAAAAACATTAAACCAAAAATATTAAAAATACAAATTGCAATCGTATATAGTAATTGTTGGTCAATTGCCAATGGACGCACTGTCCATCCCGTAAATGCTGGATGATTTTTAAAACCAAAATATAATATAGCAAAAAAACCAGAAGCAAAAACACCTCTAAAAAACATGCCTATTTGATAAGGAATGGTTTGCGTAACTTTTTTCCAATATGCATTGCTGATGGCAAAACAAAAAGCACCAATTAATACAAATAGTATACCCATAAAAAAACTTGCAATTAATAATTATAAAAACAGTTTAAAAACCAAGGCGCTCAAAAAATGCGTGCTTTGTCCTTTTAATATTCACAATTTTTAGGCGTTCTTGCAAAAGCAATCACGTCTCTAATATTGGTCATACCGGTGACAAACTGTACCATACGCTCAAAGCCCAGACCAAAACCCGCGTGGGGAACCGTTCCAAAACGTCTAGTATCTAAATAATAACTCATTTCGGCTAAAGGGATATGCATGGCGTTCATTCTGGCTTCTAATAATGCTAAGCGCTCTTCTCTTTGTGATCCACCCACTATTTCTCCAATACCTGGCGCTAAAATATCCATGGCAGCTACCGTTTCTTTGCCTGGTTCACAACCATCGTTCATGCGCATATAAAAGGCTTTTATCGCAGCGGGATAGTTGGTTACAATCACCGGCTTTTTAAAGTGTTGCTCTACTAAATATCTTTCATGCTCACTTTGTAAATCAATGCCCCACTTTACGTCGTATTGGAATTTCTTTTTCTTGTAGTGATTGCTGCTCAATAAAATGTCAATGGCTTCTGTATAAGTGATTCTTTCAAATCCATTTTCCTTCACCAACTTTAATTTTTCAATTAATCCTAAGCCGCTTCTTTTTTCGGTGGGCAATAATTTTTCTTCCTCCGCTAAACGACTATCTAAAAAAGCCAAATCATCGGCATTCTGTTCCATCACATACCCTATCAAATATTTTATAAAATCCTCTGCCAAATTCATATTGTCTTCTAAATCATTAAACGCTACTTCGGGCTCAATCATCCAAAACTCTGCCAAGTGCCTGGTGGTGTTTGAATTCTCCGCGCGGAAGGTAGGACCAAATGTATAGATGTCTGAAAACGCCATGGCGCCTAGCTCTCCTTCTAATTGACCACTCACGGTTAGGTTGGTGCTCTTGCCAAAAAAGTCCTGTGTAAAATCAATTTCACCTGCGTCATTTTTTGGTGCACCTTCTAATGGAAGTGTGGTTACGCGAAACATTTCACCCGCCCCTTCGGCATCGCTGCTTGTAATAATAGGGGTATGTAAATATAAAAATCCACGATCATTAAAAAACTGATGCACGGCAAATGCCAAAGAATGTCTTATGCGAAACACCGATCCAAAAGTGTTGGTTCTAAAACGCAAATGCGCTTTTTCTCTTAAAAATTCTAAGGAATGTTTTTTAGGTTGCAATGGATATTTTTCAGCATCGCTGTCTCCTAATATTTCTATGCTCGTTGCTTTTACTTCCACGGACTGACCTTTTCCTTGGCTCT
Source organism: Sediminibacterium ginsengisoli (assembly GCA_945860335.1). Taxonomy (GTDB): domain Bacteria; phylum Bacteroidota; class Bacteroidia; order Chitinophagales; family Chitinophagaceae; genus Sediminibacterium; species Sediminibacterium ginsengisoli_B. The sequence goes on from CAMAQW010000043.1 coordinate 2,285, forward strand.
CCACCACAACGCCACTTACCTTTAATGAGGCGCCCGTTGTGATACGCTTTAATAATGCATCTTCAAATTCACCCAAACTCGCTACCACTTGCACATTATGATTCGTGCTGCCGTCGTTCAAAGCTATAAACTGATTATTACGGAAAGTGCGCACCCAGCCCATGACCACCACTTCGGACCCCACAGCAGTTGCACTGTCGGTACCGCTTAATAATTGTTTGATTTTTACTCTTTTATTGAACATATATCTTGATTGATCGATTTGTAGCGCAAAGATAACCCATAAAAAATTGTTTTTTTATTGAAAAACTGCTTAACATTGCATTAGAAAGCGGCGATTCATTGTTTTGTTCTTATCGCCCAAACCCCAAGCAGTCCTACCATCTGGACCAAAAATTCAAAAAAGATTCTCAAAAAGCCCCCCGAACTCATTCGATATTTAAATAAATTATAAGATTTACAGTGCAAGAAAAAGACGACAAACCAAAAAGGGGACGCAAGCCTGTTGCTGCGCCTCTTACCAAATCCACAAAGTCAGAAAAAACTGCCCCAGTTAAAGAAGAAGCGGCTCCAACAAGGGCCCGCAAGCCATTGGCTAAGAAAGCGGATGCTGCCGAAGGTGAAAATCAGGGTCAAAGTATTGACGACAAAGCTTCCCTAATGGCGGCAAAATTATTTGGGGATGAGAGTGCTGCAAGCACGCCTGCTCCAACAACATCTGGCCAAGAACAAACCAATCCCGCAGAAGGTACCGATCCACAGACGGGAGAACCAACCAACCAAAACGGTGGTCAACAAGGGGGTGAATTTCGTGGACAAAGAGGTCCGGGTCAAGGACAGCACCAGCACCAAAACAGACCAGCGCCTAAAAAAGAGTCTAATTTTAATATAGAATTTGACGGCGCCATTCCTTCCGAGGGCGTTTTGGAAATGATGCCCGATGGATATGGCTTTTTAAGAAGCTCCGATTATAATTATTTATCTTCTCCGGACGACGTATATGTATCCCCATCACAAATAAAAATGTTTGGTTTAAAAACAGGAGATACGGTTCAAGGTTTTGTGCGCCCTCCAAAAGAAGGAGAAAAATATTTTGCATTAACAAAGGTGGATTTTGTAAACGGCAAAAAGCCAGACGAAATTCGTGATCGTATTCCCTTTGATTATTTAACACCCCTTTTCCCTTTTGAAAAATTAAATTTATATACCACTGCAAATAATTATAGCACGCGTATTATGGATTTGTTTACGCCGATAGGAAAAGGACAAAGAGGATTATTAGTAGCGCAGCCAAAAGTGGGTAAAACCATGTTATTGAAAGAGATCGCTAACGCTATTGCAGCCAATCACCCAGAATGTTATTTAATGGTGGTGTTGGTGGACGAAAGACCAGAAGAGGTAACCGATGTAGAGCGCTCTGTAAAAGCAGAAGTGATTGCTTCTACATTTGACGAGCCGGCTGAAAAACACGTAAAGGTTTCTACCATGGCTTTACAAAAAGCAAAGCGCTTAGTAGAGTGCGGACACGACGTAGTCATTTTATTAGATTCTATTACACGTTTAGCACGTGCACACAATACAGTAGCGCCAAGTTCAGGTAAGGTATTATCGGGTGGTGTGGAAGCAAATGCGATGCAAAAGCCAAAACAATTTTTTGGTGCTGCGCGTAAAATTGAAAATGGAGGATCACTTACCATTATTGCTACGGCCCTTGTAGATACTGGCTCTAAAATGGATGAGGTTATTTTTGAAGAATTCAAGGGTACAGGAAATATGGAATTGGTATTAGATCGTCGTTTGGCCAACAAACGTATTTTCCCTGCAATTGATTTAACAGGATCTAGTACACGTCGTGACGATTTATTATTATCGGCAGATGTGTTACAAAGAATGAATATTTTACGTTTATTCCTAAATGATATGAACACCGACGAAGCAATGAACGAACTATTAAAACGCATGCGTGGCACGATAGACAATGAAGAGTTTTTAGCCAGCATGAATAGGTAGGACAAATCATAAGAGGAGCAATCAAAAGGCGCTTCTGTTTTTATAAAAAGAGTAACTGTAAATCAATGCCACCGTTTATGGGTGGCATTGAAAAAATCATAAGAGGAGAAATAAAAAGGCGCTTATATTTTTATAAAGCGCCTTTTTATTTAGTCTTTGAAATAATTATTATTCTCAATTTCTTCGCGCACTTTATCTGGCACCAAATAACGAATGGTAATTCCTTCTTTGCGATTATTGCGAATAAGGGTTGCAGATAATTCTAACATGGGCGCTTCTAAATAAGTGAGTTTCGCACCATAGGTTTCTGTAATTTCAAAACCAGGACGACGATAAACAATGAAGCTGTAATTTTTTATAAGCGTTTCAAAGTTTTTCCATTTAGGTAAATTTTGAAAACTGTCTCCTCCCATAATCACCGAAAATTCATGTTGCGGATATTGCTCCGTTAAATAAGCGAGTGTATCAATGGTATAAGAAGGCTTGGGTAATTTAAATTCAATATCAGAAACACGTAGCTGCGTGTCGTCTTCAATGGCAATATTTGCTAAATGTAATCGGTCGTATTCGTTTAATAAACTACTCTGCGTTTTATGTGGATTTTGTGGAGACACCACCAACCAAATTTGCTTTAGGTCAGAATGATTGGCTATATAGCTTGCTACCATTAAGTGCCCATTGTGAATGGGATTGAAACTACCAAAAAACAAGCCTATTTTCATTTTAACTTATTGATTGTCAATTGTTTATATTAAACTGCCGGTGTAATTAAAATACTTTCTGCCTCGTCCATTCTTAGGCTTAATTGATAACCCGCAACAGAAATGCTAATGGGATCACCCAATGGAGCAATTTGTTCAACGGTTATAAATTCTCCTGGGATACAACCCATTTCCATTAATTTTAAAAAGATTTCATCGTTTTCAAAAGAATGGATGGTGCCCGACTGTCCAATATGCAATTCTGATAATTTCTTCATAATTGACCACAAAGATACTTTGATTTTGAACATAAATACTTACGAGATTTGGAGCAATATTTTAGCTTAAAAAACGTATAAATATTTGAAAGACATTCCACTATGAATAGAAGCATCTTCTTTAACAAGGCCGATAAATCCATTACCCTGGGTAATCGTATTGCGTTAAAATCCTTCTTAGAACAACAGATGAAAAAGGAGGGTATTAAGGTGGAGTGCTTACAATATGTTTTTTGCTCTGATAAATACCTGCTGAATATCAATAAGCAGTATTTAAACCATGATTACTATACAGATATTATCAGTTTTGACCTTTCAGAAATCAAGGGGCAGCTTGTTGGTGATGTATATATAAGTGTGGACCGTGTGAAAGAAAATGCCAAAACCATGAAAAACACCCAGGTTAACGAGCTATTAAGGGTCATTTTTCACGGCGCCTTACATTTTTGTGGATATAAAGACAAAAAATCGGCCGACGCCAAGTTAATGAGGTCCATGGAGGAAAAGTGGCTGAAAGCATACTTGAAGAGTGTTCCACGTGGAACTATTTAGGAAAATAGAAAGAAATGCTATTTAGAGCGACCCTTGAGCTACGCGATAGAGCGTCGAGAAATAGACATTTTTTCTATTGATTATATTGAATTACGAAATCTATCTCAAGGATGTTCCATGAGAACTCGCGAAGCGAGTGATGACTGAAGATAGATTCTAATAACTGTTATTTTAAGAACATTTATTAGAACGAACTAGCAAGTGATTAAAACATTTACTAATTAAGAAAGTGTTCCATGAGAACTCGCGAAGCGAGTGATTAAAACATTTACTAATTAAGAAAGTGTTCCACAAGAGCTCGCAAAGCGAGTGATTAAAACATTTACTAATTAAGAAAGTGTTCCACATGGAACACTTTCTTAATGAATCCCATCTTATATTTGCAGCCTTATGTTTCCAAAATACAATGTCATAGTAGTAGGTGCTGGTCATGCCGGTTGTGAGGCAGCGGCCGCGGCGGCCAATATGGGTAGCAAGGTTTTGCTTGTAACCATGAATATGCAGACCATTGCACAAATGAGTTGTAATCCGGCCATGGGCGGTATTGCGAAGGGTCAAATTGTTAGAGAGATTGATGCGCTAGGAGGATATAGTGGTATTGTATCAGATTTGAGCACTATACAATTTAGGATGCTTAATAAAAGCAAGGGTCCGGCCATGTGGAGCCCAAGAACGCAAAACGATAGACACTTATTTGCTTCCAAGTGGAGAGAGTTATTAGAACAAACGCCTAATGTAGATTTTTATCAGGACTCTGTGAATGAGTTAATTATAAAGGATGGCAAAGCCTGTGGGGTGAAAACTAGCCTAGGTCACTTAATTGAATCTAGTGCAGTAGTAATCACAAGCGGCACTTTCTTAAACGGGATCATGCACATTGGAGAAAAGCAAATTGGCGGAGGTCGAGTCGCTGAAAAAGCAGCAACAGGCATTACAGAGCAGTTGGTTGCTTTTGGGATGGAATCTGACAGACTAAAGACCGGAACGCCCCCAAGAGTAGATGGTAGAAGCCTTGATTATACTAAGATGGAAGAGCAAAAGGGCGACGAGGAGGTGGTAGGTTTTTCTTATTTGGATATTCCCAGAGTGAAGCCAGAAAATCAGCGTTCATGTTGGATTACCTACACCGATACCATTGTTCACGATATATTAAAAACAGGATTTGACAGAAGCCCCATGTATGCGGGTCGTATCGAAGGCGTGGGTCCTAGATACTGTCCAAGTATAGAAGACAAGATTAACAGATTTGCGGACAGGGAGCGTCACCAGTTATTTGTAGAGCCCGAAGGCTGGAATACGGTGGAGATCTATGTAAACGGATTTAGTACTAGCTTACCTGAAGAGGTACAATACGAAGCGCTTCGTAGAGTTCCGGGTTTTGCCAATGCTAGAATGTTTCGTCCTGGATATGCTATTGAATATGATTTCTTCCAACCAACACAATTAAGATATACACTGGAAACTAAAGCAATTGACAACCTGTATTTCGCAGGACAAATAAACGGTACAACGGGTTATGAAGAAGCCGCTTGTCAAGGAATTATGGCGGGGATAAACGCGCATTTAAAAATAACAAATCAGGCGCCATTTATATTACACAGAAGTGATGCTTATATTGGCGTATTAATTGATGATCTAATTGGTAAGGGTACGAACGAGCCTTATAGAATGTTTACATCGCGCGCAGAATTTAGAACCTTATTAAGACAGGATAATGCCGACCTCCGTTTAACTGAAATAAGCTATAAACTTGGGTTCGCAAAAGAAGAAAGAATGCGTCGGGTTGAATTAAAAACAAATGAAGTAGCAGATATTAAAAATATATTAAATACTCACTCTATAGAGCCTGCCGAAATAAACGAATTCTTAACAAGTATTGATTCTGCCGAAATAAACGAAAAGCAAAAAGCGTCGAAACTGGTGCTGAGACCTAATATTAGCCTACAACAGATTTTAGAAAATTCAGAATCACTAAACGAAAGAATAGCAAGTAAAGAAGTTGAATTTTTAGAACAAGCTGAAATTCAAGTTAAATATGAGCGCTATATTGAAAAAGAAAAAGAGATTGCAGACCGAATGGCTTCACTCGAAAACCTGGTGATTCCTGATAGCTTTGATTATGATAAAATAGCTGCACTTTCGATTGAGGCTTTACAAAAATTTAAAAAAATACGCCCCAACACCATTGGACAAGCAAGCCGCATTAGTGGCGTAAATCCTAGCGATGTTCAAATACTTATGGTATATATGGGCAGGTAGTTCGTGGTCTAAACCTTTCATCAAAAAAATAATATCTACTCTTTTTTAAACTAGTATTTTTAGTAGCTTTAGAATATTCTATCACTAAAAATACTGTCGCGCATGAAAAGGATTTTTTTATGGCTCACACTTTTATCAACAAGTGTAGCAACAAATGCACAGGAGTCTTTTCCAATTAACGGAGTAAGAGACGTTCGTTTGGGTTTGTATGCATTTACAAACGCAACCATTGTGCAAAATTCAACATCCAAAATTGAAAAGGGAACCCTCCTCATTAAACAGGGAAAAATTATTGCAGTGGGTGCAACCGTTGCGGTTCCGGCCGAGGCGGTTGTGGTGGATTGTAATGGCAAATATATTTACCCTTCTTTTGTTGATCCTTTCACCGAATATGGTGTGGGTGGGGCAAAAAGAACTGCAAGTGGATTTAACTATGGCGCTCCAGCACAGTTTATTTCTAACAAGCCGGGGGCATATAACTGGAATCAGGCAATAAGGCCAGAAATAAATGCTTATGAAATATTTGCAACCGACGAGTCAACAGCAAGTGGATATAGGGCCAATGGATTTGGAACCGTATTTACACATGTAAAAGATGGTATTGCGCGTGGTACTGGGGCCGTAGTAACACTAGCGACCAACGACGCGCATCAAGCATTATTGAAAACAAAGGCTGCGGCAGTTTATTCGTTTGAAAAAGGCTCCTCTACACAATCTTATCCAAGTAGTTTAATGGGAAGTATTGCGCTGCTGCGTCAAACTTATTTGGACGCAAAATGGTATCAAACAAAACCTGCAACAGAAGGAACCAATCTATCGTTAGAAGCTTTTAATGCAACACAATCAATACCTCAAATTTTTGCAGCAGATGACAAGTGGTCTACCCTAAGAGCTAATAGAATTGGTGCTGAATTTGGTGTACAATATATATTAAAGGGCGGTGATAATGGTTATCAAAGAATTGATGAGCTGGCTAAAACAAAAGCTTCTTATATATTAGGAATTGATTTTCCAGTAGCCTTAGATGTTGAGGACGCGAACGACGCAAGATTTGTTGCTTTGTCTGAAATGAAACACTGGGAACTAGCACCAACGAATCCTGCTGCATTTGAAAAGGCAGGCATTACCTTTAGTATCAGCGCCGCAGAAATGAAAGACGGAAAGCAGTTTTTAGCAAACCTTAGAAAAGCAATTCAATATGGTTTATCAGAAACAAAAGCTTTAGAGGCATTAACAAAAAACCCTGCTCAACAGGTTGGCGTATTTGACCAAGTGGGTTCATTAGAAGTAGGCAAGTTGGCTAATTTTTTAATTACAACAGAATCTATTTTTAATAGTAACGCGAAAATTATTGAAAACTGGATTCAGGGTAGTAAATATGAAGTGAATGCTGCAGAGTGGAACAACTTTGCTGGCAAATACAATTTAACAATTAATAGTGCTGGTACAAAAACAGTGTATACTATTGAAATTAAGAAAGATTTATCTGCAAATATTATCGGGACAGATACATTAGCAGCAAAAATTGCAGTGAACGAGTCTTTAGTAAAGATTAGTTTTCCAGAAAAAAGGGGTCGAGGTGCCGAAAGTATTCGATTAAGCGGTGTGATTACGGGCGGTGCTTGGAATGGATTTGGAACAGACACAAAGGGCGGCAAATTAACCTGGTCTGCTAGTCTTATTGGTCCTGCAGTAGCAGTTGTTGAAGAAAAGAAAACAACAGAGGCAGTAAAATTAATTTCCAAGGTTACTTTTCCTTTTGTCGGATTGGGAAATGAAACAATACCACAACAAGAAACCATCTTAATTAAGAATGCCACAGTGTGGACCAACGAAAAGGAAGGCAACTTACAAAATACAGATGTGTTATTGAAAGCAGGTAAAATTGCTAAAATTGGTAAAAACTTATCTGAGGTTGGCGCAAGGGTGATTGATGCTACAGGTAAATATTTGAGTCCCGGTATTATAGACGAGCACTCACATATCGCAGCTTTGTCAATTAATGAGGGGGCACAGTCTACCACAGCAGAAGTGCGTGTAGGAGATAATATGAATCCCGAAGACGTTAATATCTATCGTCAACTAAGTGGTGGCGTTACCTCTTCTCATATCCTTCATGGAAGCGCGAATACCATTGGTGGTCAAACACAATTGATTAAATTAAGATGGGGCACTACTGACGAAGGATTGAAATTTGCAGGTGCAGATCCTTTTATCAAGTTTGCATTGGGCGAGAACGTGAAGCGCACTACATCAGCCAACAACAATCGTTTCCCAGATACAAGAATGGGTGTGGAAGAAGTATTGACAGACGCTTTTGATAAAGCAGTGGATTATCAAAAAGCAATGAAAGCCAATCCAACAACAACAAGAAGAGATTTAGAATTAGACGCTTTGTCTGAAATAATGAATAAGAAGCGCTTTATCACTTGTCACTCTTATGTACAAAGTGAAATTACATATGCAATGCGCGCCGTTGAAAAATTCAAACAACAGGGCTATGATTTTAATATCAACACCTTCACGCATATTTTAGATGGTTATAAGGTGGCAGATAAAATGAAAACACATGGGGCAAGTGCTGCAACTTTCTCCGACTGGTTTGCTTACAAAACAGAGGTAATTGATGCAATTGCCTACAACGCTGCCATCATGTACAATGTGGGGGTGAATACGGTGGTTAACTCTGATGATGCTGAAATGGCGCGCCGCCTGAATCAAGAAGCGGGCAAGATTGTAAAGTACGGCGGTGTGTCTGAAGAAGACGCATTTAAAATGGTTACATTAAATCCAGCAAAAGCGCTTCACGTAGACAATAAAGTAGGAAGTATCAAAGTGGGTAAAGATGCCGATGTAGTTTTGTGGACAGAGAATCCATTAAGTATTTATGCAAAATCTTTATATACCATTGTTGATGGTACCGTTTATTTTGATCGTGAAAAAGAAGCTGAGCGCAGCAAACAAGTCACGGCAGAAAGAACAAAGCTAATCCAAAAGATGCTCGGGGATAAAAAAGCCGGCATGCCAACAAGACCAGCCATGCCAAGTACGCAAATATTATTAGAGTGTGGCGATCATGAACACAATGAAGGTCTTAACACTATTTACGAAACTCAAAAAAACTAAACCATGCAAAAGAAATATTTAAGCATTTTTGCGCTTGCTTTGTT
>CAMAQW010000044.1 GCA_945860335.1 Sediminibacterium ginsengisoli
ATGGAAGCAAATAAATCAACTACAAAATACTGGGCTATCTGTTTTTTCTGGTTAGCCGTAATGATTACTTTACTCGTTGTATATCGTGAATTCTTTTGGTTAGCGTTACCTGGTACCGTTACCTATTTTGCAAAAGCAATGGACTTAATGTAAACCTAACTTACTATAGTAAATAGCAGCACAAGTGCTGCTTTTTTTATGCCTTCCATTTAAAATTATAACGCAATCCTACGGATGGTACGGAGTTGATGCGTGCGGAGTCCAGTACTACTGCTAACAATACCTGCCTGATCGATAGGATCCATTCTTACAACGGCAGAAGCATGAATAATTTGATGCGGCGATAATAAAATACCTACATGGGTGATTTTTCCTTGTTCATTGTCAAAAAAAGCCAAATCGCCAGGCTTGGCCTCTGCTAAAAAACCAATAGCCTCTCCCATTTCTGCTTGCTGATACGCATCGCGAGGTAATTTGTAATTAAATAGCTTAAAAACCATTTGCACAAAGCCACTGCAATCTATTCCAAATACAGTTCTACCGCCCCACAAATAAGCAGTGCCTAAAAACTGTTTTGCTACTATTTCAAGTGCCGCTGGAGTGAATGCATTGTTTGCTGGATCCAAACTGGCAGCTGTGTAAGTGAATTCAAAATCAGCATGCATACTGGAAACAATAGGTGTACCAAGCGGAAGTTGAATAGACTGTCCATTATACACTGCAGGATTAACCCAGTTAGCGGTGTATCCCTTTGTAACAATACTTGCGCCTTCTGGTAATATTTGTAATTGCAATTTCTGGCACCAACCTTCATAATCATCTTGGTGCATTTGAATCTGATAAAAATCTTTGGTTTCACCTATGATGGTAGCGGTTTCACCAAATAAAATTTGAGAAACCATTTCTGCCCGATGTGAACTCTCTGCCCGTATTGGAGCAACTGGAACCACGCAAATCACTTCAGCCATAGATTAAAATTTAAAATAAGTTATGCCCTTTGATTGAATCATTGACGACGCTCTAAAAAATACTGCTTGAGGGCCAATGCTTTTTTTTCTATGAGTATCCAAGAAAGATATCCAAAAATAAAAGCTCCAATAGTACTAGCAATAAATAACATAAGCGTTGAAGGCCTGAACCAATAAATAATAAACTGTTGCAATGGAAATGCATACAAGTAAATTCCATAAGAAGGATCTCCAATGCTAGCATGCACAAAGGTTGCAACCCTGGATGTTTGCTTGCCCAAATAAATGACTAAAAAAGGAAGCGTTACATAAACAACCGTATGACCTACGCCAAAATATATAGCAGCAATAAGCGCTATCAATAAAACAGCGGCAATGGTATGTTTATAATTGATGGCATCAAAATGAAAGCAGCTTAACAAAGAACCCATTAAAAAATAGATGCCCAAATCAAAAAGAGGTTCGAGTGGAATAAAAAAATGTGTTTGAACCGTCCAATTGTACAATAATAAACGTACCATTAAAAAGATCCCTATAACAATAGCCAATGCAATTTTTAAAAATATTTTATGGGACCGAACAAAAAAGAACAATAAAATAAAAAGGTAAAAGAAAAACTCATATTCAATGGTCCATAAAGATCCATTGATGGCAGTAGAAGGAAGCCCCGAAAAAATCCCTTGAATAAAAAAATGAGGTTTAAATAAGATCAGGTTACCTATAAAATAAGCATACACTTCTTTGTTTTTAAAAAAGGGCGTTAGTGTGCTTGGATATATAAAATAAACCGCGGCAAGTGTTATGAGTAGTACAACGGCCAATGCTGGAAAAATTCGGAGCACCCTTTTTACGAGGTATTCAAAAATAGAGGCACTCACCATCATACTTTTAAATATCAAATACCCGCTAATTATAAAAAAACCTTTTACACCAATAAATGAAAATAAAAAAGTGCTATTGGTTGCTTCAAACAATGGATCGGTGGCGCCATCGCCATTTAAAACATAGGAATGGGATACGATTACAAACCAAGCAAATAAAATACGCAACAAATCAAAATTGTTTGCCTGTCGTGTAGGAAGTTGAACCATTGCGCTTCTTGATTGTTTTGAACCACAAATATATCTTTAATACCCAAAATCTAACGATATTTACATTTCTATACATCGTAAATCTAACCCATGTCATTAAGCAGCAGTTTTGAAGAAATCATACAACGTAGACGTTCCAACCGAAAATTTGATGCCAACGTAGAAGTCCCCGATGATGTTATTAAAAGAAGTTTAGAAAGAAGCATCCTGTCTCCTAACAGCAGTAATATGCAATTATGGGAGTTTCAATGGATCAAGGACCCTGCATTAAAAGATTCTTTCACAGCACTTTGCCTCGACCAAAATGCGGCCAGAACGGCCAAGCAATTGGTGGTATTTGTAACCAGAAAAGATTTATGGAAACAAAGAGCGGCATGGAACTACAATAAAATAAAAGAAGGCATTACAGGTGAGCCCAATACCGCTCAAAAAAGAGGCCTCGATTATTATGGTAAACTCATGCCACTTGCCTACCGCTCAGATATTTTTGGAATTTCTACCCTCATTAGAACAGCACTTTGCTTTTTTATGGGACTTCGAAAACCCTTTATGCGTTTTGGCGGAGATGCAGATCAGCGTGTTACAGTTCATAAATCTTGTGCATTAGCAGCCCAAACATTTATGTTATCTATTGCCGCCGAAGGTTTTGAATCATGTCCAATGGAAGGCTTTGATGCCGTTCGGGTGAAGCGTGCATTAGGGTTACCAAGCGGCGCAGAAATCAATATGATCATTGCCGTGGGTAAAGGAACGGAAGCAGGCGTTTGGGGGCCAAGGTTTAGGGTTCCTTACGATGAGGTTGTTGTGGTTAAATAAAACAATTTACGATCAACAAACGTTATTGTATTAGTCAGTAATTTTATAAAAATATATACCATGCATAAGATTTTAACGGGCGCTTTATTATTGATTGCTTCAGTTGCATCAGCTCAAGTTGATACCACAGATAATTTTGATTATAGCAAATTTGGAGAAGCTGATGGTGTTAAACGCTATTGCACACAAAAAGTATTAAATCAAACGCCACAAAAAATTATTAGCATTGGTTTTGACCAGTATGGCTCTTTTCATATGCCAGGTGTACCACTAGGTGGAATGCTTCCTGCAATGCAAGATTTTCATGTGAATCAAATGTCAGCACTTAAGGCACAAATAAATATTCCAGTTATTTCAAACAACAAAATTATCTGGCAATTGGGTGCTAATTATTGGGGCAGCAAATTTGACATTGAAAAGCCAGGAACCAATCTATTTGCATCCTCACTAAATAGCCATACCCTTACAAGTGCCGGTATCAATACCACTATTTTTAAACCATTAAATGAAAAGAATTTTTTTATCATACAGGCAAGTGCAGATGTCAATGGAATTTTTCATAACACGAGCGCTATCAACAAAGATGCACTAACATTGAGTGGTACCGTAATTTATGGTTGGAAGAAATCTGAAAAAAATATGATTGGTACCGGTATTGCCCGCACCTTCCGTGCTGGTCAACTCATTCATGTACCTGTTTTATTTTGGAATAAAACCTTTAACGACAAATGGGGTATGGAACTTTTATTACCTGCCCGAGGATTTATGCGATACAATTTTTCTACATTTAATATGTTACAAGCAGGATTTGAACTAGAAGGAAACCAGTTTTGGATGCCGCTTTCAAATGCCAAAAATGGAGAAGTGTTTATTCAAAGAGGTGAGTTTAAGCCCAAGCTAATGTGGGATAAAAAACTAAGCGGCTTTGTTTGGTTTCATGCAGAAGCAGGCATGCGTTACAATTACCGGTTTGAAGTAATGAATGTGAAAAATGGGAAAAAAGAAGCCCAACGCTACTTTGAAAGCAGGTTGGGCAATCCTTTATATTTTAATATTGGATTTAACTTTGTATCACCTTAATACTTGTCTAGTCCAAGTATCTGTTCTTCCAATAATCGAAACACCAATATAACCTCTTACTTCAAGTGAGTTGGCATTCTGTAATTTCATGGTACAAGAGTAGGTATTACCGTTTTTAGGATCGTAAATATTGCCTTCGTCCCAAACATTTTCTCCTTTGTAATTAAAGCCCCAAATATTTACAAGGCCCAAAATGGCACGGGTCTTAGAAGCTTCATCCGGATGATTTTTATCTACTTTAGGCTTCCCTGTTTCTGGATCGTTGGGTTCTTTTAACCAAACAATTTTACCCTGGTACTTGTCGCCATTTTTATAAATGCGCACCATGGCAGTACCTTCACCTGTTTTCCAAACACCTACTATACCGTCTGGATTATCTGCCTTTAAATAAAAAGCAGAAGCGCCTGCTATCATGAGCAAGCATCCTACAAAAAGCAGGGTCATTTTTTTGTAATTGGCTTTAAAAGCAGCCATTTTGGTTTGTATCTTTTTCATATGCGTAATTTGTAATTAGAGATCAAATATAATTGAAAAAACAAAAAGAGCGACCTGCAATTAAACAAGTCGCTCTTCATAAAACCCTAGGAGATTTTGTGGAGTCGAGGGGAGTCGAACCCCTGTCCAAACATCGTGACCATTAGCTTTCTACATGCTTATTTCGGTATTCATTGTAGACGAAAGGCCGGAAACGAACAAACCAACCTATCGCTTAGCTGGATATTCTTAAGCAACAGTCACAGCCTTCTATTGCAGCATCTTATTTTGTTTTGAGTCGGCGGCGGCACATGGAAATAAGCGAACCTGTGCGGCGGCCCAAATGGTTACTTAATCACTGATTAAGCAGCCATGGCATACTGAGTATTGCCATTTGAAGTTTGAGTATTCAGATTGAAGTGCTAATTACACAACGCACTGCATGCTTACACCAACAATAACCTATGCTGTCAAAACCAGTACGACCCCATAACTTGCGGTTAGCAAAAAGCCAAATGCAAAGGTAACACTATTTATACACTTATTTAAATAATCTCCAAAAGTCGAGCCCTAGCGCGTATACCATTAAACTTAACAGTAGCACCATACCCACCATTTGTGCATATTCCATGAACTTATCCGAAGGCTTACGCTTTGTGATCATCTCATAGAGTGTAAAGAGGGCATGCCCCCCATCGAGTGCCGGAATAGGTAAAATATTCATGAAAGCTAATATAATCGAGAATATACCTGTTAATGTCCAAAAACGTTCCCAATCCCAAGTGCCTGGAAAAGTATTACCAATACTAATAACGCTACCAAGCGAATCGCTTGCTGCTACCTTACCCGTAAAAATTTGTTTGATACCCGTAACGTAACGATCTAGTGTTTCCCAAGTTTTTGTAAAACCTACTGGTATAGATTCAAAAAAGCCATAGGTTTTTGTGTTGGTTCCAAATAAAACGAGTGGGCTTCTTCCAAAAAAGCCAAGCTTTCCTTTTTCATTTACTTTAACGCGCACATCTACAGTATCAGTACCACGAAGCACTGTTAAACTCACAATCGAATCTTCGTATCCTTTTTTTAACTGATCAAACTCGTGGTAAAATAAAAATGGCTTGTTGTTAAAAGCAATCAGTTGGTCATTTTTAATAAGCGCATCTTTTGTAAAAACAGCAGTACTTGACACAGAGTCTACAATGGCCGGATAACGCGGCATCACAAGTGATGTTTCATTAGCGACCTTCGCAAGTTTTTTGGTAAATCCTGCGGGCACTTGTATATCTATAGTGCTATCGTTTCTGGTTACTTGTAAAACTTTGGCGTCATTTAAAACCATTTCTGCTTCAAGGGTTCCAAAAGCTTCTAGTGGTTTTCCATCAATGCCTACTACATTATCGCCGTCTTTAATACCAATTGATTTTGCCAAAGAATCGGCAACAATTCCATTTTTTAAATTTTTAACGGGTAAATATTCTTCACCCCATACCCAGGTAATACCAATAAAAATAACAATGGCAAGCACTACGTTTACGAGCACCCCACCTATCATAATAATTAAACGCTGCCAGGCTGGTTTAGATCTAAACTCATGTGGCTCTGGAGGCTTATTCATTTGCTCTTTATCCATGCTCTCATCAATCATACCGGCAATTTTTACATAGCCGCCAAATGGCACCCAGCCAATACCGTATTCGGTTTCGCCTTTTTTCTTTTTCCAAATACTAAACCAAGGATCAAAGAATAAATAAAACTTATCTACCCTGCAGTTAAATAATTTAGCAGGAATAAAATGCCCTAGTTCGTGTAGGGTTACTAAAATTGAAAAAGATAAAATAAACTGTCCAGCTTTAACGCCAACACTTAACCAATCTACCATTAATAATGTCATAAATATCTATTGAAAAACTTTTTACAAATGAATGAGTGAGGCAGCAAAACTTCTTGCTTCTCCATCACTTTCAAAATACTCTTCGAGGGTTGGCTTTTGAATGAAAGCCATTTTTTGCATGGTTTGTTCCACCACTTCTGTCATATCCAAAAATCCAATTCGGTTTCTTAAAAATGCATAGACTGCAATTTCATTGGCCGCATTTAAAATACATGGCAGGTTACCTCCTTTATGAAGTGCCTCTATTGCGAGTGCTAAATTTCTAAAAGTTTTAGTATCAGGCTCATCAAAAGTTAGCGTGTTTGGCTTTCTAAAATCGTAGCGTGGAAAATTATTTTCGAGACGCTGCGGAAAGGCAAGTGCGTACTGAATGGGAAGCTTCATATCAGGAAGCCCCATTTGTGCTTTGATACTTCCGTCATCAAATTGAACCATGCTATGAATAATACTTTGCGGATGGATCACGACCTCAATTTGTTCAGGTTGTAAATTAAACAACCACTTGGCTTCAATCATCTCAAGCCCTTTATTCATAAGGGTTGCAGAGTCTACGCTGATTTTTGCACCCATGCTCCAGTTGGGATGTTGTAGTGCGTGATCACGTTTTACATTCACCAAAAAATTAGGTTTTTTACCTAAAAATGGACCACCGCTCGCCGTTAAAATAATGCGCTCAATTTTATTGCGACCCTCTCCTACCAAGCACTGAAATATGGCAGAGTGCTCCGAGTCTACGGGAATAATGGGCACTCTTTTTTCCATGGCCATTTGCATCACAATATCACCAGCAACTACCAGGGTTTCTTTATTAGCAAGTGCAATGGGTTTGCCACATGAAATCGCTTTTAAAGTAGGTTTTAATCCTGCATAACCAACAATGGCAGCAAGCATCATATCGTAACAATCAAGCGCCGCAACTTCAACAAGTGCTTTCTCCCCTGCAAAAACTTTAATGTTTGTTTTGGAGAGCGCTTCTTTTACATTCAGATATTTTTTTTCGTCACCAATAACCACCACATTGGGGTTAAATTGTAACGCCTGTTCAATTAGTAAAGCATCATTGTTTTGCGCCGTTAATACTTCGGCACTAAATAATGAAGGGTTGGCAGCAATAACCTCAAGTGCCTGTGTTCCTATCGAACCTGTAGAGCCGTATATGGCGATCCTTTTTTGACTACTCATTGTTTAATGGGTATTTACTACCCTGATTTTTTACTGCCACAAGATAAGATAAAAATAAACTAGATTTTAGTGGCAATAAAGTTAGAAAGGGCATCTGCTAGGACCCTATCATTACTTAGCCTTGGCACTTTATTTTGACCCCCTAGTTTGCCAATAGAACGCATGTACTGCACAAAGGCATCATTTTGTAGAGGCCTAACTTTTAAAGGTTCTAAAATGGCGCCTTTAATAAGGTCGTCATAATAGACATTTTGTTGACGCATGGCGGTGTCCAATTGTGCAGCAAAATCATCCAAATTTGAAGGTGCTTTTTCAAAAGCAATAAACCATTCGTGGTAACTTTTTCCTGATGTGTCTAACCCTGCCACAAAAGGTGCAACGGTAAACTCGGTTATACTAGCATTTGTTTGTGCAGCAACTTGTAAAAGTGCCGCTTCTACTTCTTCACCAATAACATGTTCACCAAAGGCAGAAATAAAATGTTTGATCCTTCCAGTCACAACAATTTTATAAGGATCTATACTCACAAATTTTACAGTATCTCCAATATTATATCCCCAGAGTCCCGCATTGCTATTGATGATAAGTGCGTAATTGACTCCGAGCTCAACCTCTTGTAAACAAAGCCTTGTAGGGTTTTCTGAAAAAATATCGTTCGCCGGAATAAATTCAAAAAAGATACCGCTATTGGTATTTAATAATAATCCAGATTCATTTTGTACATCCTGAAAAGCAAAGAATCCTTCACTCGCTGGAAAGAGTTCTACCGTATCAATTTTACGACCGATGCTTTCAAATAATTTTGCTTTGTAGGGTTCAAAGTTTACACCACCCTGTACCATCACATTAAAATTAGGAAACAGCTCTCCTACTTTTTTTCCAGTGGTTGATTCCAGTTTATCAAAATACATTTGTACCCAAGGTGGAATACCACTAATAAGGGTCATATCTTGAAGCACCGTTTCAGATACAATCGCGTCTAATTTTTGTTCCCAATCTTCGATACAATTGGTTTCGTAACTAGGTAATTGATTAGACCTTAAATAAGCCGGCACATGATGGTTTACAATACCACTCAACCTTCCTGTTGCAATGCCACCTATCCTTTCCAGTATTGGAGACCCACTTAAAAATATCAATTTACCGGATGCAAAACCAGTATTTCCTGTTTCTGCCATATAACAGAGTAGTGCGTTACGGGCGGTATCAATATGGTTATCAATTGAGTCTTTTGTAATGGGAATATATTTTGCGCCACTTGTGGTACCGCTTGTTTTTGCAAAATAAATGGGTAGGCCTTTCCATAATATATTGTGCTTACCCTCTTTTACCATATTTATATATGGGACGAACTGCTCGTAATCTCGAATAGGAACTGCTTTTTTAAAGCCATCGTAGTCCTCTACAGCATCCAAACCATGGTCTTTACCAAACTGGGTGTTTTTAACCACTTTTAATAAAGTCTTAAAAATGGATGCTTGGTCCCCAAGAGCCTGCTTCGCCTCTCTTTTAACCTTATTGGCTATATAATGAGCAAAGGGTTTGGCAAGTAATGATTTTAGATTCATTGAATGACCTATAGGTATTAGACATGGCAAAAATAGAGAATTGTAGGCTTCAGATTTATTTGGAATTGTTAAGATATTAATACATTGAAAATCAATGATTTATCATTTTTTCACAAGAAGAAGGATAATTTTATAAAATTTTCACTCCAAAACCTTACCTTTGCCGTCCTAATTTTGGATAGCTATGTTAGCAGTTGTAAAAATCGCAGGTCAACAATTTAAAGTGCAAGCAGGACAGAGCTTGTACGTACCTCACCTGCAAGGTAAAACCGGAGACAAAGTTGAGTTCTCTGATGTATTGATGGTTGACAATGACGGGAAAATTGCCCTTGGCAGTGCCGTTAAAGCAGTCGTTAAAGCAGAAATTCTCAGCGACCTAGTACAAGGTGAAAAAGTGATCGCCTTTAAAATGAAAAGAAGAAAGGGCTTCCGCAAGAAGCACGGTCACAGAACGCATTATACGCGTATTAAAATAGAAAGCATCGCTTAATTTAAAATAGTATTATACCATGGCACACAAAAAAGGTGAAGGTAGTGTAAAGAACGGCCGCGACTCACAGAGTAAGCGTTTGGGCGTTAAGATTTATGGTGGCCAACCAGCCATCGCAGGCAATATCATTATTCGCCAGAGAGGTACGCAGTACCACCCTGGTAAAAATGTAGGCGTTGGTTTAGACTTTACTTTATTCGCGTTGAAAGACGGCGTTGTAGAGTTTAAAAAAGGCAAAAATGACAGAACAACAGTGTCGGTTGCTACCCCAGCTCCAACTGCTTAAAAAAATATTTTTTTGTAGTTTGAAATAATTTTTTACTTTTAATGTATTATTTACTAACCATTAAATCAAAAAAACATGGCAACTGCAAAAAAAGCTGCTAAGAAAGCTGCTCCTAAGAAGGCTGCTGCTCCTAAAAAAGCTGCTAAGAAAGCTGCTCCTAAAAAAGCTGCTAAGAAAGCTGCTCCTAAGAAAGCTGCTAAAAAAGCTGCTCCTAAGAAAGCTGCTAAAAAAGCTGCTCCTAAGAAGGCTGCTAAAAAAGCTGCTCCTAAGAAAGCTGCTAAAAAAGCTGCTCCTAAGAAGGCTGCTAAAAAAGCTGCTCCTAAGAAGGCTGCTGCTAAAAAGAAGTAATCTTAGTTTAGCTTTAGCTAAAAATAGATTTAGAAGTCCCGCAATCTTGCGGGACTTTTTTTGTATTATATTGAGACCAATTTCAAACCCATGACCAACGAAGCGATTGCAGATAATTTCTCCCTCCTCTCCAAATTAATGGACATACACGGAGATGATGCATTTAAGGCCAAATCCTATGCCAGCGCGGCTTTCACAATCGACAAACTAGAAACAGAATTGTCTACATTAGATCCGCAAACCATTTTTTCGCAGCGAGGCATTGGTGCAACAACGGGGAAAAAAATTATTGAGCAACTAGAAACCGGACAACTTGAAATTTTAGATGACTATATCCAAAAAACACCAGCTGGAATTTTAGAGATGCTGCGCATCAAAGGAATTGGTCCAAAAAAAATTGCAACTATTTGGAAGGAATTAGAAATTGAAACACTGGGAGAACTACTCTATGCTTGCGAAGAAAACCGACTTACTTTATACAAAGGTTTTGGAGAAAAAACGCAAGACAATATAAAAGCGTCCATCGAATTTTATATAAACGCACAGGGTAATTTTTTGTACGCACAAATGGAACCCGTGGTTGAACTTTTACAAGAAAAATGGGCCGAACATTTTAATGAATCTAGCTTTTTTGTAACCGGTGCTTTTAGACAGCAGCACGAGGTCATTACCATTTTAGAGTGGGTCACGGACCAAGAATTAGCCCCTCTAGAAAGTTTTTTTGAAGAAAATAATTTTGAAATACAGTCCAGTACCCAGGGTTATTTAGAAGTCACTTCTCCAGAAAATAGTACCCTCGGATTTCATATCGTTGACACAAAAAATCTAGTAAAAACGGTCTTTGAAACATCTTGCGCCCCCTCTTTTTTAGAAAAAATAAACGAATTGTTACCTGAGGGGCTAACACAAAGCTATCATTCAGAAGAAGATATTTTTAAAGCGGCTAATATCCCCTTTATTCCACCTTATTTAAGAGAAGACGC
>CAMAQW010000045.1 GCA_945860335.1 Sediminibacterium ginsengisoli
AACTGTATCGAAACAGATCCATTTAAAAAAGGTACTGCTTATTTTGTTGGAACAAAATATAAGATGGATGATTATGCACCGTATATTTTTAAAACAGAAGACTACGGTAAAACTTGGAAAAAAATTACAACGGGCATCAATCCAATGCACTTTACAAGAGCACTTCGTGCTGATCATAAGCGCCCAGGTTTATTGTATGCAGGTACGGAGTTTGGTATGTATATTTCCTTTGATGATGGTGCCAATTGGAAAAAGTTTCAGCTTAATTTACCTGAAACACCCATTACCGATTTAACCATCAAAGAAAATGATTTGATTGTGGCTACTCAGGGTAGGGCATTTTGGATCATTGATGATTTAGGCATTGTTCAACAACACCAAGCAGCTAATTATGCTAAAAATATCCATGTTTTTGATGCGAACCCAGTGGTAAGATCGGAAGGTGGTGGAAGAAGACGCGGTGGCTTTGGTGGTGGTATGACAGCTAATATGGGTGCTAATCCTGCGCTTGGTTCTGTTATCCACTATTATTTGAAAGGTGTTACAGACAGCAGCAAATTTTCTGTTACTGTGTTAGATAAGAAAAATAAAGTGATTAGAACCTTTAGCAAAAATGCAAAAGACCCTCAAGATAAAATTGAGTTCACAGAAGGTATCAATCAGTTTGAGTGGGATATGAATTATCCTGCAGCTGAGCGCCTAGATGGTTTAATTTTATGGAATGGTGGTGTGGGTACCGTTAAAGCGGCTCCTGGAAAATATACAGCACGTTTTATATTCCAAAAAGATACGGTGCTGGTTCCATTTGTAATTAAACCTAATCCAAATTATGCAGCAACAGAAGCAGACCTTGATGATCAAACTGCCTTTTTATTAAGCGTGCGTGATAAGTTCTCTGAAATTCAAAAAGCCATCAAAGATATTAGAGCAGTGCGTTCTCAAGTAAATGAGTTTACTGCAAAACTAGACGGACAAAAAGAATTAAAAGCCTTTGCCGATTCGGTGGTTAAAAAAATGACAGCTATCGAAGAAACCTTGTACCAAACAAAAGCAAAGAGTGGCCAAGACGTACTTAACTATCCAATTCGTTTAAATGATAAAATTGCAGGACTCTTTAATGTGGTAGCAAGTGGTCAAACAGCGCCAAGCAAACAAGCTAAAGAAGCGTTTGCAGATTTAGCAGCACAGTCAGATGTAGCATTAAACCGTTTAAAAGCAGTGATGGCTTCTGATGTAAAGGCACTCAATCAAATGATTCACGAAAAAATGGTACCAGTAATTGGTATCAAATAAATAAGAAAAATTAATCTAACAAATCGGGGCGGCGTGCTTTTGTACGCTGCACCGATTGTTCGTATCTCCAGGCTTCTACTTTTTTAGGATCACCTTGTAAGAGAACATCTGGCACTTTATCGCCTCTAAATTCGGCGGGTCTGGTATATACGGGTGGTGCTAATAAATTATCCTGAAAAGAATCTGTTAAGGCCGAGGTTTCGTCATTTAATACACCTGGAATTAAACGGCCAATAGCGTCTACAACTACTGCTGCGGCTAGTTCTCCGCCACTAAGCACATAATCACCAATAGAAATTTCTAGTGTAACGTACTGCTTTCTAATACGTTCATCAATGCCTTTGTAGTGACCACAAATAATTAAAATATTGCCTTTTAATGAGAGTTGATTGGCAGCACTTTGGTTAAACCTAACACCATCAGGTGTCATAAAAATAATTTCATCGTATGGGGCAGGTGCCGCTAATTCATCAATGGCATTGGCAAGTGTTTCGCATACAATAACCATGCCTGCACCTCCGCCATATTGGTAATCATCTATTTGACCATGCTTATTAATAGCCCACTTACGAAGGCTATGTACATTTACCTGCAATAGCCCTTTTTCCTGCGCACGTTTCATAATGCTGTGTGCAAAAGGGCCTTCTAATAATTCAGGCAGTACCGATAAAATATCAATTTTTAGCATGCTTTATTTTTTATTCCATAAAACCTTCAATATCCCTGCGTTGTTTTTTAGTAGGTCTTCCTATTTTACTCAAACGTTTACCGGTTTGATAGGTAGCCGCTTCATAAGAAACGCGGTCCAGTTCTTCGGGCGGTGTTTGATCTTCGTAATGTAAAATAGCCTCACTATACTGTACTCTTTTTTCTAGTAAGCCCGTTACTTTAACCACCCATCTGCGCGCTTCTGTTTTTACATCGTACACATCACCAAGGTTTACTACTTTGGCTGCTTTTACATTGTCTCCATTACATTTTACTTTACCCTTGCTGCAAGCATCACCTGCCTGGCTTCTTGTTTTAAACAACCGAATAGCCCAGAGGTATTTATCTATGCGAAGTTTTTCTTTACTTGCTGTTTGCATAAAACTGGTGAAAGTAAGGAATGGTTTCTATGCCCTTGTAAAAATTGACAATGTCAAATTTTTCGTTGGGGCTATGTAAATTATCGCTGTCTAGTCCAAAGCCCATGAATACAATCTTAAGGCCCAGTTCTTTTTCAAATAATGCACAAATAGGGATACTACCACCACCTCTTACAGGAATAGGTTCTTTTCCAAATGTTGCAGTAATAGCACTAGCCGCTGCTTGGTATTCTTTAGAATGGATAGGCGTCATATAAGGCTCGCCACCATGGTGTTCTGCGGCTTTAACGGTTACACCTGCTGGTGCAATAGAAGTAAAGTAGTTGATTATTTTTTCTGTAATTTTTTGTGACGATTGATTGGGAACCAGTCTACAAGAAATTTTTGCAAATGCCTTAGAAGGTAATACAGTTTTGGCACCTTCGCCAGTGTAACCACCCCAAATGCCATTTACTTCAAGGGTAGGTCTAATACCTGTTCTTTCATTACTGCTGTAGCCTTTTTCACCCCATAGTTCTGTTACGCCTAAATCTTTAGCATACTCGGTAGCATCAAAAGGTGCTTCCGCCATTTTAGCTCTTTCTATGTCTGATGATTCTACTACGTCGTCATAAAAACCAGGAATGGTAATATGGTTGTTTTCATCGTGGCAAGATGCAATCATTTTAGAAAGCATGGTAATGGGGTTAGCAACAGCGCCACCATATACACCACTATGTAAATCTCTGTTAGGGCCTGTTACTTCTACCTCAATATAACTTAATCCGCGCACGCCAATATCAATCGATGGATTTTCCATGCTAATCATAGAGGTGTCACTAATTAAAATAACGTTTGCTTCTAATAATGCTTTATTGGCTTTTACAAAAGTGGCTAAATTAGGGCTGCCTACTTCTTCTTCACCTTCTATTAAAAATTTAATATTGGTAGTAAGTGTTCCGGTTTGCACCATGGTTTCAAGGGCTTTTACGTGCATGTAAAATTGTCCTTTATCATCAGCAGAACCACGTGCATAAATTTTACCATCTTTAATGACAGGGTCAAAAGGTCCGCTGTTCCATAGTTCCAGTGGATCGGCGGGTTGCACATCATAGTGTCCGTAAACAAGCACGGTAGGAAGTGAAGGGTCAATTATTTTTTCGGCGTATACAATCGGGTGTCCTTCTGTAGGATAAATTGTTGCTGTTGTAGCGCCAGCTTCTACTAAACTTTTTTTAACAGCTTCCGCGCAGGTAAGCATGTCATTTTTATTTTCGGTTCTTGCACTTACACTTGGTATGCGCAGTAATGCTAATAATTCTTCTAAAAAACGGTCTTTGTTTTTTTCTTGATAGTCTTTCCAAACTTGCATATGCATTTAATTTCTAGGGTTCTAATTGATGTTTTTTATCTGATACGACGTTTTCGAGGGTCCAAGTTAGTTTCTTTTCAAATGTCGCCTGTCTTTCGGTACAATTTTTATTACAAATACCACAGCTTATAGATAAACAACCATCGGTATGCACAAAAAGTTCGATAGCGTCTCCAAAATGTGATTTAATGAGATCCGATAAACTATCTATTTCGCGGTGTGCTTCGTGTACATTTAAAAACCAAGGCACGGTTAAATGGCAATCTATATGGATTAAACTACCATATTTTATGACGCGTAAATTATGTAGATCAATCCAGTTTTCTACTTTGTTTTTATTGAGTACCGCAATAAAATTATTTAATAAATCTAGGTCGGCTTCATCCATAATACCTGCAAATGAAGACCTTAGTATTTTGTAGCCGTTGTAAATAATAAGTAGGCTCATGCCCAGCGCAATAATTTTATCTATCCAGTATACTTTCCATAAAAGCATAGCCCCAATGCCCGCAACAATGGCAAGGGTAGAGTAGGTGTCTATTTGCAAATGTTTACCACTTGCCTGAAGTGCTAAGGATTTATTTTTTTTACCAATTTTAATACAAACAGCCCCGGCAAAATAATTAATAACAGCCGTTGCACTCACTAGCCACAAGCCCTTGTCGAGTGCGTGAAGTGGTTCGGTGCTAAAAAAATTGGTGAGTGTTTCATAAATGATCAAAACACCTGCAGCCACAATTAAAGTACCTTCTGCTGCTGCCGAAATAAGTTCGGCTTTGCCATGCCCGTATGGATGATCTACATCTTTGGGTTTAGCAGCAACATATAAGCTGTAAAGTCCAATAAATCCGGCCACTACATTTACAATACTTTCTAGTGCGTCTGTTAATACAGAGAGGGAATGCGTGAAAAAATAAGCCACTGTTTTTACAGCTAGAAGCAGTACCCCTATGCTTGTAATAATAATTTGTACTTTAAAATTCTCTTTGGCTAATTTCATAGCTGCGTTTTTTGAAACCTTTTTAAATACGCTCTAGGGTATAATGAATGGGACAGGTTTTTGCAAGCATCGCAGATACACCACAATACTTTTCGTGACTTAAACTTACGGCTCTTTTAAATTGATCTAGTTGATTTTCATCAACGTCCGCTTTATAGACCATATGGATCACCGAAAATACTTTTGGAATGGTATCGGTTTGTTCGGCAGTAGCTTCGATACTTAATTTTGTAAAAGGTACTTTCATTTTATTGAGTATTTCAACAACATCAATACCACTACAGCCACAAAGCGATGCCAACATTAATTTTTTAGGATTCATGCCTGAATCTAAACTTCCGTTTTCGATAGTGGTGTCTAGTCTTATGGTTTGACCCGTTTCTGAAATGGCATCAAATGCCAAATGACTCACCCAATTTGTAGTTACTTTCATTGTATTTAATTTATTGCATGGCTTTTTCATACCTGGCTGCTACAAAATCCCAGTTAACCAGGTTACACCAAGCGGTAATATAATCGGCTCTTTTGTTTTGATATTTTAAATAGTATGCGTGTTCCCAAACGTCGATACCAAGTAGTGGGAAACCTTTAAACGCACTCACATCCATGAGTGGATTGTCTTGATTGGCTGTAGAACCAATGGCTAATTTTTTATCAGTGCCAACAACAAGCCATGCCCATCCACTGCCAAATCTATTTTTTGCAGCGTCTGCAAACTGCGTTTTAAATGCTTCTAATGTTCCAAAGCTATTCTTGATTGCTGCGGCAAGTATACCCGTAGGAGCCACTGCTGGTGCAGGTTTCATGCAGTTCCAAAAAAGTTCATGGTTGTAATGACCACCTGCATTGTTGCGCATTTTAGTAGAATAGCTACTTATTTTTTGTAAAACATCTTCTAGGTTGCCGTTGGTATTTACGTTTTCGGCGGCAGCTGCATCTTGTAGATTTTTTGCATAACTCGCGGCGTGTTTGCTGTAATGAATTTCCATGGTGAGCGCATCTATAAACGGCTCTAATGCAGTATACGCATAGGGTAATGGAAGTTGCGTAAAGGATGTGCCAACGAGCGTAGGCGATACTTCACCAGCTAGCATTGATGTTACTTTATGATTGGAGGCAAGTGCGTTTAACTGACTACCCGTTAGTGCCGTTACAACAGCTGCTTTAACCGTAGTCCCAATAAAATTTCGTCTAGAATTTTTGCTTGATTCTTGCGCTAACATGACTTAATAATTTAGGTACCTAAAGTTACTTTAAAACTTGCGGGTATAGGCACGAATTTTGGTAAACAGCCTGTAGTAATACTCTTGGTTGAAGAGTTGTGCGTCTGCCATTGCTTTTACCACTAAAAAAATGCTGATAGGAAGTAAAATAAAGGTAGAAAGCCACATACCCATGAGTGGACTTAATTGTGCTGATTTGACAAATTTTTCTCCAAACGTATTAAAGAGGTGAAAAATCACAAAAAAGATAATGGCAAAAACCAGGGGTGTACCAAGTCCACCTTTTCTAATGATGGAACCTAGTGGTGCACCAATTAAAAAAAGAACGAGACATGCCGCCGATAAGGTAAACTTTCGGTGCCACTCAATTTGGTGCAATTGTAGTGAGGTTTGACGCTCTTTATAATCAACGGCTAGGTAATTCACATTGTTTTTAATACCCGTTACTTGATTGGAAGCGCTTTCGATGCATTCGTTTTGAATCGAATCAGGAATGGCTTCATCAAAGTTTTTGTAATTTTTTTTGATACCCGCTTTGGCAGCAGCAGTCAATGTCCATCCGGTATCTATACTATAACGTGCAAAACGAATGTAAGGGTTTACTTCTTTTCTGGTTCTTGCCGTGTACATACTATCAACATTGTTGATAGAGTCGATGGCGGTATTCAGTTGACGTACGCTTAACATTTTAGGGTCATAAAAACTACTGTCACCACTTTTTTTAAGCTGAAAACTTTTTAAGTCAAATATTTTTTTATACTGTTTAAAACCCATTCGTATAAATTCTGTTTTTGGGGTGCCTCTCACACCTCTCTCTTCGTAACGCCATCCATTTTTTAAAATAAATTCTAAATATTTTTTGTCTTTGGTAACGCGCATAATGCCACTTTCGGCAAATAGCATATTGTCTTGTAAACTGTAGTTTTTTTCAAATAAAACGATGTCATGAATGACGCTATCGTTTTTTTCTTTTCTACCTAATTTAATAACATAACCATCCAGCTTATCATAAAATACGCCTTCTTTGATGTCGATGGCAGGTTTCGCAACAATGATATCAAACTTAAGGGTCGCTAGTTTGAGCTGTGTTACAGGAATGATATTATTGGCAAATAAAAAGGCGAGACCACTTAAAAAAATTGTGATTACAACAAGTGGGCGCATAAAGCGTACGAGTGGAATGCCAGCAGCTTTTATCGCTACAAGTTCAAACGACTCTCCTAAATTTCCAAATGTCATGATCGAAGAAAAAAGAAGTGCGAGTGGAAGTGCCACGGGTACCCATGATAAGGTAACAAGGCCAATTAAATAAAGTAGGGTAGGCAGGTCCAATCCTTTACCTACTAAATCATCGATGTACAACCAAAAAAATTGCATGGTGAGTACAAACAACGAAATTAGAAATGCACCAATAAACGGTCCAATAAAAGAACGAATAATGAGTATGTCTAATTTTTTAATCAAAGCGCTGCAGGATTCTTTTGAAGAAGATAACTTTATGTACGTAGCAGGCGCAGGAAAAATGGAAGCCTAGGCACCTAGTCTATGGAACAGTTCTTTCACTTGGTATTCCCAAAGTTGAGATTGATCCTTGATTTCATTTTTTTCAGCGAAATCTTTGATAATCAAAACTGTTTGGTTTGAAATTTCTGTTTTTTCAATTCTAAATTCGAAGTATTCATTTTTTTCGGAATGAAGCCATTGGTACTTTATAAACTTATCCTGCTCCTTTTCAATGACTTGTGCTTTGTCCGGAACACCGCCTCCCCATGAAAAACTAAATTCACCATCCCATTCGTCCACTTTGTCGGCGAACCACTCTTGTAAACCGGCCGGCGTTGATAAAAACTCGAATAAAATACCTGGAGAACATCTCACTGGAAATTCTATTGTAAATAATTGCTTCTTACTCATTACTTTGTCTATTTTACTACCCTTGTAGTCACGCAATAATATTAAATAATCTAACCCCGCCAAATGTTTTTTTATACCACTCGTGTATATCTGCGGTAAATACCTCGATTCATTCTTGAAAACTTTAATATACTATTGATAATCAATCAGTTATAATAAATTGCAGGCCTTCTGATTTTTACAAATACTTGTCAAAAAATGGTTAAAATTAGTTTCAGTTCAACCTATATTTGCAGCCCGAGCCATTATTGGCTGGATTTATCAGCGAAAATCAAACTTTTATGTTTCAAGGTTTATCGGAAAAATTAGAAAGTGCGTTTAAGAATTTAAAGGGAGAAGCGCGTATCAATGACCTCAATATTGCCAATACCATCAAGGATATTAGGCGAGCACTTATTGATGCCGACGTAAACTTTAAAATAGCCAAAGAGTTTACCGAAAAAGTAAGGGACAAAGCCGTTGGTCAAAAAGTAATCAACGCGGTAAGTCCTGGACAATTGATGGTAAAAATTGTGCAAGATGAATTGACGGAATTGATGGGTGGTGAAGCCGTTCAATTTAATGCCGTTGGAAATCCTGCTGTGATTTTAATTGCTGGTTTACAAGGTTCTGGTAAAACTACTTTTACTGGAAAGCTTGCGAATCATTTAAAAAATAAATTAGGTAAACAACCGCTACTTGTTGCAGCAGATGTGTACCGTCCTGCGGCTATTGATCAACTCGGTGTGCTTGCAGGGCAAGTGGGTGTAGAAGTATATTCGGAAGTAGGTAATACCGATCCGGTTGCGATTGCAAAAGCAGCCATTGCACACGCAAAAGCAAACAATAAAAATGTAGTGGTAATTGACACCGCGGGCCGCCTTGCAGTAGATGAAGCCATGATGCTAGAAGTGTCTGCCATCAAGGCCGCCGTGAATCCTACCGAAATTTTATTTGTGGTAGATTCCATGACCGGACAGGATGCTGTAAACACTGCAAAAGCATTTAATGACCGACTCGATTTTACGGGTGTTGTACTTACTAAATTAGATGGTGATACAAGAGGTGGTGCGGCACTCACCATTAAATACACGGTTAACAAACCTATTAAGTTTGTAAGTAGTGGTGAAAAATTAGATACGCTCGATATTTTTTATCCCGACCGTATGGCGCAGCGTATTTTAGGCATGGGTGATATCACATCACTTGTTGAAAAAGCGCAGGCACAATTTGATGAAGTAGAAGCAAAAAAATTAGAAAAGAAAATCAAAAAAAATCAATTTGATTTTCAGGATTTTCTAACGCAGTTGCAGCAAATTAAAAAAATGGGTAACATCAAAGATTTGATGGGTATGATACCTGGCGTTGGTAAAGCCGTTAAAGATGTTGATATTAATGACAGTGCATTTGTGGGTATTGAGGCCATGATTAATTCCATGACTCCTTTTGAACGCGCCAATCCCGATTCCCTAACACCGAGCAGAAAACAACGTATTGCCAAAGGTTCGGGCAAGGAGCTCGCCGAAGTGAACGCCTTTATGAAGCAGTTTGATCAGATGAAACAAATGATGAAAATGATGAATAACATGCCAATGGGCGGTCGTTTTCCGGGCATGAAAAGGTAGTTTTTCTCGAATTTTAGGTCATTTTTAGGTTTTTTAGCGCCAAAATCACGCAAAATGCCTATATTTGCAACCCTTAACAATATTTCTTAACGCCTATAAATTTCTATTTAACATGGCAGTAAAAATGAGACTACAAAGACACGGTAGTAAAAAAAGACCGTTCTACTTCATCGTAGTAGCCGATGGTCGTGCACCAAGAGACGGTAAGTTCATCCAAAAAATTGGTACTTACAATCCACTAACAGTTCCAGCAACTATCAACCTAGATCGTGAAAAATCTTTAGATTGGTTAAACAAAGGAGCTCAACCAACAGATACAGTACGTCGTATCCTTTCTTTTAAGGGTGTACTTTATTTAAAGCACTTATTACGTGGTGTGAAGCTTGGTTTATTTGATGATGCAACAGCGATGACTAAGTTTGAAGCTTGGCACAATGAGCATGAAGCAAATATTGCACGCAGAAGCGATGCACACAAATCAGAAGTACGTGCTAAAAAAGCATACGTTCCTGTTGTTAAAAAAGTAGAAGAAGTAAAAGTAGAAGAAGCGCCGGTTGCAGAACCAGAAGCACCAGCTGCAGAAGTGGAAACACCTGCAACAGATGCTCCAGAAGCGGCTCCAGAAGCGTAGCTCTATACTTACATTATAGCGAAACGCCTGCAACGCAAGTTGCGGGCGTTTTTAGTTCGGTAATATCCCAATTAATAAATAATTTGCAGCCATGAGTGAATACGTACACATTGGAAAACTAGTGGCCACGTTTGGTGTGAAAGGAGAACTTATTTTAACGCATGGGCTTGGTAAAAAAACAAACCTTAAAGACGTGGAAGTTCTTTTTGTAGAAGAACAAAAAGGTTCTTACCTCCCTTATTTTATTAGCGGATCAAAGGCCAAAGATGAAGCAGAAATGTACGTACAATTTGAAGGCGTGAACACCAAAGAAGCAGCGGCCCGTTTTGTGTCTCGTCAGGCATGGCTCCTAGAAAATGATTTTAGAAAATTAGCAGGTAAGTCTGCACCGATAGCACTACTTGGTTACGAGGTTATTACAGATGAAGATGAAAACCTAGGCCCCATCGAAGAAGTGATTGAACAGCCGCACCAAGTGTTGTTAAAAATTTCATTGGAAGGTAATGAAGCGCTTATTCCACTCCACGCCGAAAGTTTAGATTCCATCGATCATGATGCTAAAAAAGTGTACGTGATTTTACCCGACGGATTACTTGATGTGTATAGGTCTTAATTACCATGCAAACGCCTCAACGTTATATTGCCCATTTTGATTTAGATTCTTTTTTTGTAAGTGTAGAAATGCTGCTAGATCCATCACTGCTTGGTAAAGCTGTAGTAGTGGGAGGCAGTAAGGATAGAGGTGTTGTTACTACCTGCAGTTATGAAGCAAGAAAATTTGGAGTGCGTAGTGCCATGCCTATGCGAAAGGCCATGGAATTATGTCCGCACGCTATTGTTGTAAAAAGTTCATACGGGCAGTACGCAAAATACTCTGCCTGGGTTACCAATATCATTGCAGCAAATGCACCTCTATACGAGAAAGCGTCTATCGATGAATTTTATATTGACCTAACGGGTATGGATACTTTTTTTAATCCACTCGAATGGACCATCAAGCTTCGACAAACCATTATGGATGAAACGGGGCTTCCTATTTCGTTTGGACTTGCGAC